>CAZPMO010000001.1:0-21576 GCA_964587515.1 uncultured Rhodospirillaceae bacterium
CGCTGGCGGCTGGTGTCCGCGCGGGCGCCGCGCCGAAGACGGCGCAATTCCCGAGTGCTACCCTCTGAGCGAAACGCGAAGTCGAAGTTTCATCGCGCGCACGCGGGCAAATGTCAGGGATTCGGACGCGACGCTGATCCTGACCCGGGGAACGCCGACCGGCGGCACCCGTGCGACCCACGAACATGCCCGGGCTCTCGACAGACCGGTTTTGGTGGTCGATCTCTCCGAGACCGAGGGAAACGCGATCACGGAGATCCGGGCATGGATGGAAGATCACGATGTCGCGATCCTCAATGTCGCCGACCCGCGCGAGAGCGGCCAGCCCGGCATTCATGACCAGGCGCGCAGTGTGATGGATGCGCTCCTTACCGGCTGACGATCTTCACTCTCGCGCCGGGCGCGAGGCGGTCGCGCGCGGTGAGACCGTTCATGGTCTGAAACCGTTTGAGCCGAAAATCGGCGAACGCCATGCGGGCGGCGATGCTTTGTTGGGTGTCACCCGAGCCCACGGTATGAACCCGCAAATGGAGCGGTTTCAGCTTTTCCGCCTCGGCCGGGCCAAGTCGCCGGAAACTGTAGGTCGTCCGGCGTAATCCCAGCGACAGGGCGGGTGTCGCCCGCACCGGTGTCAGGAACATGAACCGGTATATGGACCGCGGATCAACCCGGATGGCGACCAGACGCAGATCGGCTGGTCCGGCGCGCGTCTTGATTCGCGCCGACCCGGTGGCGGCCTCGAGCCCATTGATCCGGATCGTTTCGGCATCGCCGATCCTGAGCGCGGGCGCCCAGATACTGGTGAGGTAATAGCGCATCGGCCCGTCGCTCGGCTTGGTGGCGCGGTCGAATATGATGCGCGCCTTGTTCGGCCCGAATGCGATCACCGCCTTGGGCGAGTTGAATAGCCGGTAACCTTCCGGCACCTCGAACCGGAAGCGCAGCTTGGGATGGGAAAATTCGCGCCCGCGAATGAATCCCTGTTCCGGATCGTCTCCATAGAGAATGCCGTCGATCTTGCCGAGATAGACATCGCGGGCGACGATGGGCGAGCGCACCCGCGCCGCCGCGGCCCGCGCCCTCGCGCGCGTGACGCGCTCATTGGGCGCCGGGTGTGTGGCGAGATAGTTGAACTGGTCGACCTTGTCCGGAGACTCCCCCCTGAGCCGCGCCTGTAGACGACTATCGGACCGGAGCTTGCTCAGAAAACCCGCCATCGCCCCCGTCTGATAACCGGCCCGGCTCAAATAGCGTATGCCGAGGTCGTCGGCCTCATATTCGTTTTCCCGCGAAAATCCACGCAACACGGCGACGGCGCCGGACTGTCCCACCTGCATGACGGAGCGTTGCGCCTGAGGCGACACCTGACCAACGAGAATACCCGCGCCCGCCAGCAGAATATTGGCAAGCATCCCTTGCCCCTGACGTTCGGCATGATGAAGCGCCGTGATATGACCGAGCTCGTGGGCCAGCACCCCGGCAAGCTGAGCCTCGCTGTCAGCCAGCGCGAGCAGGCCACGCGTGATGTAGATATACCCCCCCGGCATCGCGAAGGCGTTCACGATATCGGAATTCAGCACCGTGAATTTATAGTTCAGGTCGCGCCGCTCGCCGGTACGGGCGAGAAGCTGGCCGATGCTGTCGACATAGCGTCTGAGTTCGGGCGTGCCGTATTCACCACCGAATTCGGTAACGATTTTGGGGTGGCTCTCACGGCCGATGCGAATTTCCTCGGCTGTACCCATGCCGCCGGTGAAGGTCGTGCCGCCGGTCGCCGGGTTGGTCGCGCAACCCTGAAGCGCCGCGATCGGCGCCGTCGCGGCGATCATCAGGGCGAGAACAATCACGGGCCGCTTCATTCGCCCAGCACCTCGATCTGTTCCGGATGCGTCGCTTCGATCATGGGGCCGTTGAAGGATTTCAACCATCCGCGCACACGCACCCTTTTACCCTGATATGACGCGATCGCAAGTCCGGCGCGCCGAAACAGAGACCGCGCGCGGGGCGCGATCGAAATGGTGAAGTCATGCTTCCAGTCGGATCCGAAATTGAGATATCCGCGCCGCCGCACCACGGCGGCGGCCAACACACGCCCCTCGACCAGTTGGAAGGTATCGATAAAGCGCGGCGCATCGGTGACGTCCAGCACACGATAAAACGGATGCGCCCAGATGCCGCGCCGCGCCGCGCGGGCGGCGCGCTCGCGGACCAGCAAATCATTGGTGCGCGCGCGATTGTCGCGGAAGCTGTAGACCCGTGCGAGGCCGCGCGAAATCATTTCGCCCTGAATCCACGTTCCATCGCCGTCGAACAGATGCGCCAGCAGACGGCCATGCCGATCGATGCGTCGGCCGTCATAACGGAGCGCGAGACGTTTGCCGAGCGTGAGCGCCGTGAGTGCGTCTTTTGATTTGCCGGCCAGCGGCCAGGTCGGAAAATTACGCCGTCCCAGCGGCAATTTGGGCGCCTGAATGCCGGTCAGGCGAATCTGATCGCCGTTCTTGATCACCACCGTATCGCCATCAACCACTTGCGCGACGGTCGCGGCGACGACGATTTCCGGATTGCCGCGCGGCCGCGCCTCCAAGGCGGCGCCGGTTACGGCGGCAAGGATCAATATCAGGATGGCGGTATATCGGGTCATGTCCGCGGCGAGTATAGCATCGCGGCGCGGCGCGGATTACACTGCCGCCTCCCCGCCCGCCCGGTTGGCGCGGCACAGTGCTGGAACCCCTCCATGGCCCGCGAACAGCTTTACCAGCATATCGAACCCCTTGAGACGGGCTATCTGGCGCTGGACGGGACCCACACCATGTATTGGGAGCAGTCCGGCCGGGCAAACGGTGTGCCCGTGGTCTTTCTGCATGGCGGGCCGGGCGCCGGCGCGATTTCCGTGCATCGCCGGTTTTTCGATCCGGCGTTTTATCGCATCGTGATTTTCGACCAGCGCGGCGCCGGAAGATCGACCCCGCGCGGCGAATTGCGCGACAACACCACGCAGCATCTGATAGACGATATGGAGACGCTGCGCGCGCAACTCGGCATCGATAAATGGCTGCTGTTCGGCGGCTCCTGGGGCAGCACGCTGGCGCTGGCCTATGCCGAAGCGCACCCGGAGCGCTGTCTCGGGCTAATCCTGCGGGGCATTTTTCTCGGCCGGGCGCAAGAAATCGACTGGTTCCTGTACGGCATGCGCACGGTCTTTCCCGAAGCGTGGCAAAAGCTGGTCGGCCCGCTAGCCGAGAATGAGCGCGACGACATCCTGAGCGCCTATCATCGCCGACTTACCGACCCCGATCCCGATATTCAGCTTCCGGCGGCGCGCGCCTGGAGCCGCTACGAGGGTGCATGCTCGACCCTGATGCCGAGCCCCGAAACGGTGGCGGCGTTCAGCGAGGACGCAATGGCGGTCGGCCTCGCGCGCATCGAGACGCATTATTTCATGAACGACGTGTTCATGCCGGAAAACGCGCTGCTCGATAACGTTGAGCGGATAAGAGGGCTGCCGGGCACGATTATCCAGGGGCGCTACGACATGGTGTGTCCGATCGTCACCGCTGATGCGCTGCACCACGCGTGGCCGGAGGCGGAGTATATGGTGGTGCCCGATTCAGGACATTCCGCCATGGACCCGGGCGTCCGCGCCGCCCTGGTGCGCGCCACCGAGGACTTCAAGACCCGGGTTTGACGCGGTTGCGCCCTTTGCCGTTATCCGCGATGATCCAGCCCGACAACAATGACCAAATGCGGGGGCGAGGGGCGTTGCGTTTCAGGAATTTGGCGATAGCGGCCGTTGCGCTCGCGGTCCTGTTCACGGCCTCGACGTCACATCGCGCGCGCGCCGATGATCCGGATTTCCTCAGGCTCGCCGTCGGGTTTTACGACATCAACGACAACCAGGAAGCGGTCGAGGTTCGCGCCGAATATCAGTCGGACTTCAAGCTGTGGTTCGTCAAGCCGTTCATCGGCATCATGGGAACCACCGACGCGGCGGTCTACGGCTATGGCGGCCTGCTGACCGATATCTATTTCGGACGGCGCTGGGTGCTCACGCCAAGCCTCGCGGTGGGCGGTTATCGCAACGGCGACGGCAAGGATCTCGGCCACGTGATCGAGTTCCGTTCCTCGATCGAGCTCGCCTACCGCTTCGACAATCGCTCGCGACTGGGGCTCTCGCTCTATCACCTCTCGAACGCGAGCCTCAGCGAAGACAATCAGGGGACCGAGATTCTCAGTCTCAGCTACTCGATCCCCCTGGGCTGGGGCGCGTCGAACTAAGAGACGCGGCCCCTATCAGCCTCCATAGAAAACATTATCCCCAAGCTCGCGCATGTGCAGCACTGCATCGTCGGCGCGGCCTTCGGGGGCGTTGTTGACCTGCGCCTCGACCACCTCGCCGATGACGATGTGATGATCGCCCCGCTCCACGACCTCGGCCACACTGCACTCGACGACCGCCTGGGCGTTGTTCAAAAGCGGCGCGCCGGTTGCGCCCTTGCTGTAGGGCTCGCCGCTGATCGCACCGTCGGCGACTTCCGCCGGCTTGAAAAACGTAAAGGCGGCGCCCTGCTGGCCCTTGCCCAGGAAGTTAAGCGCGAAATTGCCGGCATTTCGCAGCGTGCCGTAGGCGCCGGAATCCGTCTTCACCCCGATCGCCACCAACGGCGGATCGAACGAGGTCTGGGTGACCCAGTTGACCGTCGCGGCGGCCACCGTGCCGTCCGAATCCTCCGCCGTCAGCACATAAATCCCATAGGGAATCATCCGTAGAGCTGTCTTTTTCGCATCCGCGTCCATTGTCTGCCTCCTCGTTCAAAATCGCGCGACCGGCATCATGTTGCGATCGCCCCGCCAAATCAAATGCAATCGCCGCAATGGCGTGATAGCGTTGATATAGCGCTAAAAAACAAAGGGAGAAGGGCGATGGCGATCGCCGATACCGACCGTACGCTGCCATCCAACCGGATGGTGTTCGAAGTACGCCGCGATATGGCGCAGGTACGGAGCTTCCAGCAGAATATCGAGCCGTTTTTGGAAAAATACGGGCTTAGCGACGCGGAAAAGGAAGCCTGGCGCAACGAGGATTTGCGCTCGCTGGGCGAGCTTGGCGTCCACCCTTATTTTATCCCCCAGGTGACGCGGCTTTTCCACGGCAACAATTACAATTTTAATTCGAGCGAGGCCGCCAAGGTCTACGTCCAAAACATCGTGGAGGCCGGGGAGCCAGGGGAGGACAAAGAAGATGGGTGAAATCGTCGCGACCATCGCGTTGTCGCACGCGCCTGGCCTGACCGGCTGGCTCGACCAGGCGAGCGAAGAACAGCAGACAAATCTCGATGCCGGCTACAAGGAGATGGGCCGGTTGTTGCGCGAGACCAGGCCCGACGTGATCGTCGGCATCGCCAACGACCATGTCCTGAACCTGCCGCTGTCGAGCGGCATCGATTTCTGCGTCGGGGTGGCCGACGCCTGGAGCGGGCCGGCCGAGTGGTTCAAGGACTGGCTCAACGTGCCCGACTATCGCGTCAAGGGGAGCCGCGAGGTGGGACGCACCATCGTCAACGAGGCGAGCCGCAAGGGGCTCAATCTCGCCTTCACCGACGAATTGCTGTTCGACGACAACTGGTCGGTGCCGCTCTACTACCTGACGCCGGATTACGACATCCCGCTGGTGCCGATCCACATGAACTGCATCGTCCCGCCGATCCCCACCCCCGAGGCCTGTTACGAGGTCGGCCGGACAATCGCCGACATCGTGCGTGACTGCCGGCCGGACGGCGAACGCATCGCGCTGATGGCCACCGGCGGCATGTCGCACGACCCGGGCGGGCCGAGATATTTCGATATCGACGACGAATTCGACCGCTGGTTTCTCGATCTGCTGACCGAGGGCGATCCGGAGAAGGTGCTGGCGGAAGCCACGATCGAGAAGATGGCGGCGGCCGGCGACGGCGGCACCACCGAATTGCTGGCCTGGATCGCCGCCATGGGCGCGGTGGGCGACCGCAAGGCGCGCGTTATCTGTTACGAGGCGCCGCTGGCGTTGCGCTGCGGCATGGGTTGCGTGGTCTGGGACATGACCTCATGAACCATCTTTCGATCGCCGGCGCGATTGAGTACCGCGAGAAACAGCGGACCAAGCAACGCATCATCCTGACCGAGAACATGACCAGCGAACTGCTGTGCTACGAACCCGGCCAGGGGACGGTGGAGCATCACCACATCAATGACGACGAGGCGTTCTTCGTGATCGAGGGCGAGGGCACGATCACGGTCGACGACGAAAGCTTCGAGGTCGGAACCCATGATCTCGTGTTCGCGCCCAAGGGCGCGCGCCACGGACTTCAGGCCGACAAGGGCAGCCGCCTCTCGGTGATCTATTTCCGCGCCCCGGGACGGAATGCCTCGAAGACCGGCATGGTCTATGAACCCGGAGACCGGTCATGACCGATGACGCGCGTAGGCTCGCCCGTCTGTCGGGCGGCGCGGCGGCGGACGAAGGCGCCACCGTCGGCTTCACCATCGAGGTGGAGGACGGCCGCAATGTCGACATCGCCTGCGACACGGCGGCGTTGGAGCCGATGATCCATTACATGATCGGGCTCGGCCGGCTTGCGGCATCGGGGCGCGAAAAGGTCGCGCCGCATCAGTTCGGCCACACCGACCGCGTCGAGACCACCCCGATCGAGATTTCAGACCTCGGGTTGATGCGCGAGATGACGGCGGACGGCGCGACGCTGGTCATGCGCATGTTCGGCTTCGATCTCGGCTTTCAGGTCACGCCGCACCAATTAAAAGCGCTGCACGCGGAAATCGAGCGCGTCCTGCCCGCCTCGATGCTGCACCCGAGCGACCATCACCACCATCATCACGACCACTGACCCTGATTTCGGACTCGCGGAGCGCATGACCGACCCATCCCGTTACCGCCTCGGCGTCGATGTCGGAGGCACGCACACCGACCTCGTCCTGCTCGATACCGATGACGGATCGCTTGCCATCGAAAAGGTGCCGTCGACCTCCGCCAATCCGGCGCTCGCCGTGCTCGACGGCGTCGCGCGCTTCACCGCGAAGGGCATCGATCCGGCCGCGATCGGCTTCTTCTCGCACGGCACCACCATCACCACCAACGCGCTGCTGCAGATGCGCGGCGCGCGCGTCGGGCTGTTGATCACCGAGGGCTACCGCGCCGTCCAGGAAGTCCAGAACCAGGCGCGCGACGGCAACCCGTTCGATTATTTTTACAAGAAGCCCGAACCCATCGCGCCCCAGAGCCTGACCCGCGAAGTGCCCGGCCGCATAGACTTCGAAGGCAACGAGCTGATCCCGCTGGACGAGGACGCGGCGCGCCGGGCGGCGCGCGAACTTCGCGACGCCGGGGTCGAGGCGGTGGCCATCTGCTTCATGTTCTCCTTCATGAACCCGTCCCACGAGGCGGCCGTGCGCCGTATCGTCGAGGAAGAGTTTCCCGACGCCCACGTCTCGACCTCGTCCGAGGTGCTGCCGCGCATCCGCGAATGGCGGCGCCTTTCCACCACTCTTTTGAACGCCTATCTGGAGCCCGTCCTGATCCGCTATATCGCCGATCTCGCGCACGGGCTGGATGAAACCGGGCTGACCTCGCCGCAACGCTTCCTGATGCAGTCGAATGGCGGGGTAATGCCGTTCACCGCCGGGATCGGCGGCGGCAAAACGGTGCAGACGCTGCTGTCCGGCCCGGCGGCCGGCACCCAGGCGAGCGCCTATCTCGCCGCCGAAGACGCAAGGCGCGGCCTCGTGACCCTCGACATGGGCGGCACGAGTTGCGACATCGCCTTCATCGAGGGCGGCGCGCCGCTGGAGGTGACCGAAAGCGTGGTCGATCGCCGTCCGCTCGACGTGCCGGCCCTGGACCTCACCACGATCTCGGCCGGCGGCGGCTCGATCGCCTGGATCGACCGTGGCGGATTTCTGTGCGTCGGACCGCACAGCGCCGGCGCCGATCCCGGCCCGGCATGCTACGGCAAGGGCGGCGGCGACCCGACCGTAACCGACGCCGATCTCGCATGCGGATTCCTGAACCCGGAGAATTTCCTGGGCGGGGCGCAGACCATCGAGGCCGAGGCGTCGCTGGCCGCCCTGAAGACTAAAATCGGCGACCCCATGGGACTCTCGCCGCGCCAGGCCGCGGCCGGCATCCGCCGCATCGTCGACATGCGCATGGCCGACGAGGTGCGCGTGGTGGCGGCCAAGCGCGGCGTCGATGCGCACGACTTCGCGCTGCTGCCGTTCGGCGGCGCGGGCGCGGTGCACGCCGCTTCCGTCGCCGAGGAACTAGGCATGCGCCGTATCCTGGTGCCGCCGCGCCCCGGCGCGTTCTCGGCGCTGGGGCTGCTGTGCACCGATGTGGTGCATGATTATATCCGTTCCGAACTGCGGCCGCTCGACCAGGTCGCGCCGGGTCACGCCGAATCCATCTTCGCGGAGCTGGAGGCGCGCGCGGGGCGCGATCTCGAAGCGGAAGGGCTGCGCTCCGAGGATGCGGGTTTTCACCGTGAGCTTGATCTTCGTTATGTCGGTCAGGGCTACGAATTGCGCGTGCCGCTCGACGGGCTGGGTGGCGCGGATGGCCTCGACGCGGCGGCGCTCGACGCGGCGCGCGAACGCTTCGACGAGCGCCACGCCCAGCTGCACGGCCACGCGGCGCGCGAGAAAGCGGTCGAGGTGGTCAGCTACCGTCTCAGGGTGCGGGTCGCGGTGCCGCGTTATCAACCGGTGGCGGCCGCCGACGCCACGCCGCACGACGCCCCGGCGGCGGCGCTGAAAGGCGAGCGCCAGGTCTATTTCGACGGCGAGACCGCGACCATCACGCCGGTCTACGACCGCGCAGCGCTCAATGCCGGCGCGCGGTTCCAGGGCCCCGCCATCGTCGAGCAGTTCGACGCCACCACGGTTATCCCGGACGGCTGGTCGGTGCGCATCGACGCCGATCTCAATCTGATCGTCGAACGCGGCGATGGCTGACGTCATCACCACCCAGGTGCTGTTGAGCAAGATCGCCGGGCTTACCGACGAGATGCACTACCATTTCTACCGCTCCGGTTATTCGACGATCATCCGCGAATCACGCGATTTTTCGTGCGCCATTCTGGACAAAAGTGGCGGGCTGATCGTTGCGCCGCCAATGTTTTTCCACGCCCCGGTTTACAAGCATCTGGTGGGCCGCATCCTCGAGCTCTATGGCGCGGACGGCTTGCGCGACGGCGACGTGTTCGTCTGCAACCATCCCTATGAGGGCGGGCTGCCGCATGTCTCCGACATGGCCTTTGTCGCGCCGATCTTCTGGGACGACGCGCTGGTCGGGTTTGCCGGATCGGTGGCGCATAAAGCCGATATCGGCGGCGCCAATCCGGGCAGCACGTCCGCCAACGCGACCGAGATGTTCCACGAGGGGCTGTTGTTGCCACCGGTGCGCATCCATGATTCCGGCGTGCCCGACCCCGACCTGGAGCGGCTGATTCTCGCCAATTCGCGCCAGCCGGAGCTGGTCCAGGGCGACATGCGGGCCCAGATCGCGGCGACGCTGCTGGGCGTGACGCGCGTCCGGGAATTGTGCGATCGCTTCGGCGCGGATCAGATGATGGACTCCTTCGCCGCGATATTGAGGCGCGCCGGCGACGAGCTGCGCGCCGCCATCGCCGCCCTGCCCGACGGATCGTCCTCGGCGGTCGGGCACATGGATGATGACGGTATCGAGCACGACCGGCCGGTGCGCTTCGCCGTCGACATCACCGTTTCGGGCGATTCCATCACCTTCGATTTCACCGGCAGCGACCGTCAGGCCAAGGGGCCGGTCAATCTGCGCCCGTCGATGGTCGAGGCCTGCGTGTTCTATTCGCTGATCGGCTGCCTCGGTCCCGACCTCCACTTCAACGACGGGATGCGCGAGCCGGTACGCTTCGTCTATGCGCCGGACACGGTCACCAACGCCTCGCCGCCCGCGCCGGTATCAAGCTATCAGAAGGCCAATCTGAAACTGGTCGACGTGATTCTCGAAGCGCTGGCCCATTTCCGGCCCGAACGCGCCATCGCCAATTCGGGCTCATCGGGCTCGATCGCCATTTCGTGGCTGGGCGGCGGCCGGGAAGGCCAGACGAACCTGCAATACGAGATATTCTCCTCGGCCTATGGCGGCGGCAACGGCCATGACGGCTGCTCGGCGGTGGCTACCCATCTGTCCAACCTGCACATCACCCCGATCGAAATCCTGGAATCGGAATTTCCCTGCCGCATCACCGAATTCGGCATGATCCCGGATTCCGGCGGGCTGGGCGAATATCGCGGCGGGCTCAGCTTCCGGCGCACCTATGAGCTGCTGCAGGACGCGATCGTGACGCGGCGCTACGACCGCGCGCGCATCCCGCCCCAAGGGCTGGCCGGCGGCGAGCAGGGTCACGCGAGCCGTTTCGTCATCCGCGCCGGCGCGCCGGACGAGGAAGAGACGCCGGCGTCGGGGCGCTATCAACTCAAGGCGGGCGAGAAATTTCTGCTCGAATGCGCCGGCGGCGGCGGGTTCGGCGATCCGGCGAAGCGCGACGCCGAAGCGGTCGCCCGTGACCTCGAAGAGGGTTACGTCACGGTCAAATAGAAACGGGCCCCGGCCTGATCAGACCGGAGCCCGTTGATCGCGGGTTTGGTTCGGACTTACTTGCCCATGATCAGTTTTTGCGCCCGCTTGACCACGGCCGGTGAAATTTTCAGCGCGTTGTTGACGATATTCTGGATTTGATCGCCGGTAAGCGGGCTGACCCTGAGATTGCGCTTCGTCGCCGCGGCGATGAAGTCGGGGTCGGTCACCGTCTTCCGGAACGCCGTCTTGAGCGCGGCCACACGAGCGGCCGGCACGCCGGGCGGGACAGCGAGGCCACGACCGATCGGGCTCAACGACGCCATGAAGGCGACGATCTTCTTGTCTTCGGCGCTGGTCACCACGTCGGAGAACATGGGCACGCTGGACAGGTCCGCCTCTTTTTCATAACCGATCTGGACGATCGGCTTGGCGAAACCGCCGGGCTTGAACCAGGCCGCCTTGCCGGACTTCCACGCCAACCAGGTCAGCGACACACCCTGGGTCTCGCCCTGCTCCATGGAAAACTGCATCTTGCGGGAGCCGCGATAGCCGGTGACGATCTTGAATTTCGCGCCATACAGCGCGTTCAGGAGTTGCGGCATCAGGAAGGTCTGCGATCCCTTGCCGCTGGACGCCATGATGATCTGCTTCGACTTGAGATCCGACAGCTTGTTGATGCCGGCGTCCGAGCGCACCACGATGGTCGCGTTGGACTGGATCACGGTCCCCAGCCAGGTGAATTTGTCGGATTTGAACTTCACCTTCTTCGGCCGCAGAAGCTGCGAGATGACCAGCGAATCCACCGGCATCCACAGGCTGGAGCCATCCTTGGGCATCACGTTATAGGCGTAGTTGGCGGCCTTGAGCCCGCCGGCGCCCGGCATCGACTGGGTGACGACGGTGGGATTGCCGGGGATGTGCTTGGAAAGGAATTCGCCGAGCATCAGCGAGTACTTGCCGTACGTGCCGCCGACTCCGAAGCCGAACACGATCTTGAGCGTATTGCCTTTATAGAAATCGGCGATGGCGTCTGCCTTCGCTGGCGTCGTGGCGATGAACGCCAGCGCGGCGGCGCCGAGTGCGAGTGTCCTGAACATGTTGCCTCCTTCGATGAAGATGAAAATTGTTCTTGTTGATAAGCCCGATCATCGTCCGAACCGCCGTTCACCGCAAATATAATTTTCGTGTTCGCGCGGCGGCGCATGTCCTATTTTGCGGGCGGGAGGTCAAAACGATAAATGGTCGATCCGATCACCACGCAGGTGCTGCGCAACAAGATCGCCGGGCTTACCGACGAGATGCACTATCATTTTTACCGCTCCGGCTATTCGACGATTATCCGCGAATCGCGTGATTTCTCCTGCGCGATATTGGACAAGGAGGGCGGGCTGATCGTCGCGCCGCCGATGTTCTTCCACGCCCCGGTCTATAAGCATCTGACCGGCCGCATCCTGGAGATTTACGGCGCCGACGGCCTGCGCGCGGGCGATATATTCGTCTGCAATCACCCCTATGAGGGCGGACTGCCGCACGTTTCCGACATGGCCTTCGTCGCGCCGGTCTTCGCCGACGGCGGACTGGTCGGATTCGCCGGATCGATCGCCCACAAGGCCGATATCGGGGGTACCCATCCGGGCAGCACGTCGGCCAGCGCCACCGAAATGTTCCACGAGGGCCTGCTGCTGCCGCCGATCCGCATCTATGACGGCGGCGACTTCAAACCCGATCTGGAACGGCTGATTCTCGCCAATTCGCGCCAGCCGGCGCTGGTCCAGGGCGACATGCGGGCCCAGATCGCGGCGACCCGCATGGGTGTCGAGCGTATCGAGGAGCATTGCGCGCGCTTCGGCGCCGGGACGGTGACCGGCGCTTTCGCCGCGATCCTCGCCGGCGCGGGCGACGATCTCGGCGCCGCCATCGCGGAGCTGCCGGACGGAACCGGTTCGGCCGAGGGCTTCATGGATTCCGACGGCATCGAACGCGACCGGCCGGTGAAATTCGCGGTCTCCATCACCGTGAAGAACGGCATCGCCACATTCGATTACTCGGCCAGCGACCGCCAGGCCAAGGGACCGGTCAATCTCCGCCCGTCCATGGTGGAAGCCTGCAGTTTCTATGCGCTGATCGGATTTCTCGGCCCGGACCTGCAATTCAATGACGGCATGCGCGCGCCAGTGCGCTTCGTCTATGCGCCGGACACGGTCACCAACGCGTCGCCGCCCGCGCCGGTTTCGTCATACCAGATGGCCAATCTCAAGCTGGTCGACGTGATCCTGGAGGCGCTGTCCCATTTCCGCCCCGAGCGCGCGGTGGCCAATGCCGGTTCGTCGGGCGCGCTGCTGATCAACTGGCTCGGCGGCGGCCGGCCGGGCCAGGCCTCGATGCAATATGAAATCCTCGGCTCGGCCTATGGCGGCGGCACCGGCAATGACGGCGCATCGGCATGCGCGACCCATTTGTCGAACCTGCACGTCACGCCGGTCGAGATCATCGAATCGGAATTCCCATGCCGCATCACCGCCTTCGAGCTGGTGCCGGATTCCGGCGGTCCCGGCAAGTTTCGCGGCGGCGCCTGCTTTCGGCGCGAATATGAGCTGTTGCAGGACGCGGTCATTGTGCGCCGTTCCGACCGCGCCCGCTTTCCGCCGGGCGGCGTCGACGGCGGCGGCGCGGGCGCGCCCAGCCGCTTCATCATCCGCTACGGCGCGCCCGACGAGCAGGAAACGCCGGCCGCCGGGCGTTACGAAATGAAGGCGGGCGAGCGGTTCTCGCTCCAGGGCGCGGGCGGCGGCGGGTTCGGCGACCCGAACCAGCGCGCGCGCGAGGCGGTCGCCGGCGACATCGCGGAGGGGCTGGTAACGCCGGAGGCCGCCCGGCACCTCTACGACTATCACGAATAAAAACAGGGAGAATTCGCATGACGGGCGAAAATATCGGGCTGATCGGGCCGGGCCGCATGGGCCTCGCCATGGTGAGACACCTGATCAAAGCCGGCTATTCGGTCACCGCCACCGACGTCAGCGCCGAACAACTGGCGAAGGCGGTCGAGGCCGGCGCGACGCCGGCGACCAACGCGGCCGAAGTGGGCGCATCCTGTGACTTCGCGATCCTTGGCGTCGGTTATGACGCCGAGACCCGCGCCGTGACCACCGGCGAGGGCGGCCTTCTGGAGACCATGAAACCGGGCTCGGTGATCGGCGTTTCCTCGACCGTCGCGCCCGACACGGTGCGCGAGATCGCCGAGGAAGCCGCCAATACCGGCGTTGAGATCTATGACGCGCCAACCTGCCGCGGACGCTGGGCCGCCGATGAAGGCACGCTGCTGGCGCTGGTCGGCGGCGCGGACGAGGTGGTGGCCCGCGCCGCGCCGATCTATTCGACATTTTGTTCCGATATCGCCCACCTCGGCGACGTCGGCGCCGGGCAGATCGGCAAGGCCATGAACAATTTCCTGATGTGGGTCTCGGGCGTCGCGATGATCGAGGCGGGGCGGCTGGGCGAGGAACTCGGCATGGATCTGGTGAAGCTGCGCGACGCGCTGCTGATCTCCTCGGCGCGCTCGGCGGTGATGGAGGACTGGGACCGCATGACCTTCACCTGGGCCCTGAAGGACATGCAGGTGGTCTCCGGCCTCGCCGATCAGACCGGGGTTTCCATGCCCATGGCCGGCGCAATCCGCGAAATGGTGAAGGAATCGCGCCGCATCAAGGCCACCAACCCACCCGACTGGACCGGCGAAGGCGGCATCGCGAAGAAGCCTTAGAGTATTCCGATAAGATTTATTCCCCGGTGGGGGAGTTTGTCGACGCGGGCTCGCTTCTCCCCTAACCCACCTCCATCGCCATCACGCCGCCGTCGACAAACAGGTCCTGGCCGTAGACGAAGGACGAATCGTCGGACACCAGGAACAGCACCGCTTGAGCGGTGTCGATGGGCTCGCCCGGCCGGTCGGCGAGGTTGGTGATGGGCCGGTTGGGATCGACATCCTGACGCCCGACCGGCGAGCCGGTCTTGTTGGGCGAGACCGCGTTGACCCGGATGCCATGCGGCGCCAACTGGAAAGCGATCGAGCGGGTGAGATTGGCGACGCCGCCCTTGGCCGCGGCGTAGGCGACCGCGCGGGCGCGCCCGCGATGGCCCGAGGTCGAGCCGAGATTGACGATCTTGCCGCCGCCGCCCTGGTCGATCATCTGCTGCGCCACGTATTTGGCCATCAGGAACGGCGCCTTCAACGTGACCCGGATGGTGGTGTCCCATTCGTCCTCGGTGATCTCCAGGATATTGCGGTTATCCGAGATCGCGACATTGTTGACCAGAATATCAACACGCCCGAAGCGCGCCACGACCTGGCTCACCAGCGCCTGCACATCGTCCGAATTGGACACGTCGGCGACATAGGGCGCGGCGCCGCCGGCATCCGAGATCGCGGCGGCGACATTGTTCGCGCGCTCCTCGTCGAGATCGACGACGGCGATATGCGCGCCTTCGCCGGCCAACAGATAGGCGATCTGTTCGCCGATATTGCGGCCCGCCCCGGTCACGATGGCGACCTGGTTTTCGAGTTTCATGTGGCGTTCTCCCTTATTCGTTCCGGCAATTCAAACACCGGCCACCGGTACTGCCAAGAATTATCGCCCATCCACGACCCGGTGCGGAAATCTCATCTATTCCCCGTCGATTTCCATCAGCAGTTCGGCGGTCTCGCCCGGCATCGTGACCATGGCGTCGTGGCCGGTCGCCAATTCACGCAACCGCCACCCGTCCTCGGTTCGAAGGCTCTTGGCGAATATCATGAATTGGGTTTCTCCGGGCGATCCGGCGCAGACAATATAGGTGCGCGGAAGACCCGACGAGCCACCGTTTTCGAGCCGAATCGGCTGAATCTGGGAATTGACGGGATGCAGGGTAATGCGTCGCTCGACCCAGCGATAAGGCTCCGGAGGATCCTCGGGAATGTCGAAAAGACTGGTGTAATGGGTCGGCGCGCCGCTTTGCGCGTTGGCGGTGCCCTGCCTGCGGGCGATCTCGGCGTCGATTTCTTCCTGGGTCACATCGGGATTGAGGACCTTGAGGCGATGGGCCGCCGGGCTCTCTCCGTCCTCGGGCATGAAAGCGTCCAGGTAAACCACATGGCGCAGTCGCTGCTTCACACGGTCGGCAACCCCGGTGATGACATTACCGCCATAGGAATGGCCCACCAGGATCACATCGTTCAGCTCTTCCCACTCGATGACGTTCACGATGTCCAGAATGTGGGTGTTCAGATCGATGGCGGGAGACAGCAGATGCGACCGCTCGCCGAGCCCTGTCAGCGTCGGCGTAAAGACCAGATGGCCATTGCCGCGCAAATTCGCCGCGACATCGCGCCAGCACCAGCCGCCATGCCAGGCCCCATGGACCAGAACATAAGTCGCCATTTCATTCCCCTTTGAACAGCGAGTACCTCGCCGCAATGTATCAGCGCCGCCGCGTTGTTGCGACCGACGGGCTCGGTTAAGTTGGCGTCGCGCGGAAACAATAGAACAAAGGGAGCGTTCCATGGGCGAATTCGGGGTCGGGCAGGCCGTGCCGCGGTCGGAGGATCCCCGGCTGCTGACCGGTGGCGGGCGTTATGTGGACGACATCACATTGCCCCGCGAATGCCATGCGGTGATCCTGCGCTCGCCGCACGCCCACGCCGAAATCAAGGCGATCGAGAGAGCGCGCGCGCGCCAGGCGCCGGGGGTGCTGGCGGTGCTGACGGGGGCGGATTACGCGGCGTCCGGGCTCGGCGACATGCGCTGTGCGATGATCCTGAAGGGCCGCGACGGGGCGGACATGGCGCAGCCGCCGCGCCCGCCGCTGGCGCGCGGCCGGGCGCGGTTCGTCGGCGATTACGTGGCCATGGTGATCGCCGAGACCCGCGAGGCGGCGCGCGACGCGGCGGAAACGATCGAGGTCGATTACGCGCCGCTGCCGGCGATTACCGACACCGCGCGCGCGTCCCAGCCGGGCGCGCCGACCGTGTGGGACGCGTGTCCAACCAACGAATGTTTCGTCCACCAGGTCGGCGACGGGGCCGCCGTGGATGCGGCCTTCGCCGGCGCGGCGCGCGTTATCTCGCGGCAGTTCACGGTCAACCGGGTCGCGGCCAATACCATGGAGCCGCGCGGCTGCATCGGCGAATACGATTCCGCCATGGGCCGGTTCACCCTGCACACCGCATTGCATTACCCGCACCGGCTGAAGAGCCAACTCGCCAATGAGACGTTCGGTCTGCCGGAGGATGATTTCCGGGTGATCGCGCGCGATATCGGCGGCAGTTTCGGGCTGCGCGGGTCCATGTATCCCGAACATGTGCTGGTGCTGTGGGCGGCGCGCGAGGTCGGCCGACCGGTGAAATGGATGGCCGGGCGAACCGAAGGCTTCATGAGCGACAATCACGGGCGTGACAATGTGACGGAAGCGGCGCTCGCGCTCGATGAAGACGGCGAATTCCTCGCCATGCGGGTGCGCAACATCGTCAATCTCGGCGCCTATCTGGCCGAAATGGGCCCGGGTCCGGCGATCAACAATCTCGGCACGCTGGCCGGGCCCTACGCCACGCCGGCGATCCATGTGGAGGTGGTGGGCGTGTTTTCCAACACCAACCCGACCTGCCCCTATCGCGGCGCGGGCCGCCCGGAAGCGGCTTACGTGATGGAGCAGCTTGTCGATGCCGCGTCCCGCGAGACCGGGATTTCGTCCATCGAACTGCGCCGCCGCAACACGATCCCGCCGGAGGCGATGCCGTTCCAGACCGGGCTGACCTTCCTGTACGATTGCGGCGCGTTCGAGAAGAACATGGACGATGCGCTGGCGCTGGCCGACCATGAAGGGTTCGAAGCGCGGCGCGCGGACGCCGCGTCACGCGGCCGGCTGCGCGGCATCGGGGTGTCCAGCACGGTCGAGCGCGCCGGCGCGCCGGGCAGCCAGGAACGCGCTCAGCTTCGCTTCGATCCGGGCGGCGGCGCCATGGTGATCGTCGGCACCATCAGCCAGGGCCAGGGTCACGAAACGGTCTACAAGCAGATCCTATCCGACCAGCTCGGCCTCGCGCCCGAGGCGATCCGCGTCATCGAGGGCGATACCGATCTGTTGCCGGTGGGCGGCGGCACCGGGGGCTCGCGCTCCGCCACGGCCGGCGGCTCGGCGGTGCTGCTGGCGGCCCGCAAGATCGCCGACAAAGGAAGGCGTATCGCGGCGCATCTGCTGGAGACCAGTGTGGACGATATCGAGTTGATCGACGGGCGTTTCATGGTGGCCGGCACCGATCGCGGCGTCGGGCTCGACGAGGTCGCGGCGGCGGCCTATGCGCCGCGGATGCTGGACCCGGATATCGAGCCCGGGTTCGACGAGGCCGCCGGGTTCTTCTCCAAGACCGCGAGCTATCCCAACGGCTGCCATGTCTGCGAGGTCGAAATCGACCCCGAAACCGGGACCGTCGAAATCCTGCGCTACAGCGTGGTCGACGATGTGGGCACGGTGCTGAACCCGCTGCTGCTGAAGGGCCAGATCCAGGGCGGCGTGGCGCAGGGGGTCGGCCAGGCGCTGATGGAGGACATGGTATTCGATCCCGACAGCGGCCAGCTTCTGTCCGGATCGTTCATGGATTACGCCATGCCCAGGGCCGATGATTTCAGCTTCATCGAGGTCGCCTCCAACCCGGTGCCGACCGCCACCAATCCGCTGGGCGTGAAGGGCGCGGGCGAGGCGGGCACGGTGGGCGCGCTGCCCGCCGTGACCAGCGCGGTAATCGACGCGCTGGCCCCGTTCGGCGTCGACGCGATCCCCATGCCGGCGACGCCTGAACGCATCTGGCGGGCAATTAACGACTCGCGGCAATAATCGCGGCGCGCACCCGTTCCGCCGTTACCGGCATCTCGATGTGCGTGACGCCGTAATCGCGGAGCGCGTCGACCACCGCGCCGATTACGGCGGCCGTGGCCGGCGTGGTGCCGCATTCCCCGGCGCCCTTCACCCCCAGTGGATTGCTGGGCGCGGGAAGCCCGTTGATCGCGACCGAGAAAGTCGGAAAAGTATCGGCGCGCGGCATGGCGTAATCCATGAACGATCCGGACAGAAGCTGACCGCTGGCCGCGCCGTAAACAAAATTCTCCATCAGCGCCTGCCCGACCCCCTGCGCGATGCCGCCATGGACCTGGCCGTCGACGATGACCGGGTTGATCACGCGCCCGACATCGTCGGTGGTGACATAGCGCGTGATTTCCACCGCGCCGGTTTCCGGGTCGATCTCCACCTCACAGGCGGCAACGCCGTTGGGATGTGCGAACAGTCGCTCGGAAACCGCGCTGGTCGCCGCCAACGGGGCATCGCCCGATGCAACCTCGAAAAGCCCGACCGATCGGTCGGTGCCGGTGACGTTGAACCGCCCCTCCGAATAGACGATGTCCGCTTCGGCCGCCTCGAGCATTTGCGCCGCCCGCACCCGGCCTTGTTCGATGACGCCGCCGGCGGCGCGCGCCAGCACCGTGCCGCCGAGGCGCATGGAGCGGTCGGAATGGCTGCCGCCGCCACTGGCCACGCGGTCGGTATCGCCGAAGAAGATGGAGACGCGTTCGAGCGGGATTTCCAGGGTCGCGGCCACCACCTGGGCGAAGCTGGTCTCGTGGCCCTGACCCGAAGCCTGGGTGCCGATCACCGCCTCGACGATTTCTCCATCATTTTTGTCTTGGGGGAGCACCCGGATATCGGCGCGCTCATGGGGGGCGCCAGACGGCGATTCGAGATAGTTCGCGACGCCGATGCCGGCGAGCCGTCCGCGACGGGCCGCCTCGGCGCGGCGGTCGCCGAAACCTTCCCAGCCGACGCGATCCAGCGCGCTTTCCAGATTTTCCGAAAACGCGCCCGAATCATAGCAATGGCCCAGTGGCGAATCGTAGGGCAACGCCTCGGGCGAGATGGGCATCGATCGGGCGAAACCGGAATGGTATTGGTGAAAACGCCGCGTATGGCGACGTGGATCGCGGGGGTAAGATAGGCCCCGCCCGGCATCCTGAGCACGTTGGAGAGTACGGCGAACGAGATGGGATAGGCCCCGAGATCGCCGAGATAGTCCATTTCGAGGGCAAGAAACCGGCCGTCGCGGTCGAGCGCCAGCGCGCCGTCCACATGGACGGCGCGCGCCTGAAAATCGGACAGGAAGGCCTCGGTGCGCGTCGCCGTCCATTTCACCGGACGGCCCACCCGCCGCGCCGCCCATGGCAGCACGGCGTATTCCGGATTGCAGGCCGAACGCACCCCGAAACCGCCCCCGACGTCCGCGGTGATCACCCGCATCCGGTCGGGCGCCACGTCGAGCGCCGCGGCAACCGCCATCTGATAGCGATGTACGCCCTGGGTCGGCGCGCGCAGCGTATAGACGCCTTGCGCCGCATCGTAATCGGCGATGGCGGCGGAGGGCTCCAGCGGAATGCCGCCGACCCGGCTGTTTTGCGCGGACAGGCGGACGACGTGATCGGCGCGCGCGAACGCAGATTGCGTGGCGGCGCGATCGCCGTTGGTCGCGGCCACGCAGACATTTTCATCGTCCCAGATGCGTGGCGCATCGGGCGCGGCGGCGGCGAGCGCATCGATGCAGGCGGGCAGCGGGTCGTAGTCGATCGCGAGACGCTCCGCGGCGTCGAACGCGGCATTGGATGTTTCGGCGACGATCAACGCCACGATCTCGCCGACATAGCGCACGCGCTCGGAAGCGATCGGCATGGGCTGGGGCAGCGGATCGTGAAGGATTTTATCCGGAGCGAAGACGGGCTTGGAAGGATCCAGGTGATCGGCGGGATTGGCGTATTGCGCCAACGCCCCCAGCCCGTCGGCCGCATAATCTTCGCCCGTCAGAACCGCGAGTGCGCCCGGCGTGGCCAGAGCGGCCGTTTTATTGATGTCGATAATGCGCGCATGGGCATGCGGCGAGCGCACGAAACAGGCAAAGGCCTGCCCCGGGAGATTTATATCGTCGGTGAAATTGCCGGCTCCCGTCAGAAACCGATAATCCTCTATCCGGCCGATCCCCTGTCCGATCAGACTGTCTGGCAATTCGTCCTCCCGCGCTCAGGTGGGCTTGTCTCCCAGCACCGTCGTGCGATGCATGGTGCGGATGTCGGGGTAGGCGTATCCGCCGCAGGCGCGGTGATTGACGCTGCGATTGTCCCACATCACGAAATCACCCGCCCGCCACGTGTGACGATAGCGGAACCGGCGGCGGAGTTGGTGGGCGAACAGTTGGTCGAGCAAGGGCTGCGCCGCCGCGTCGTCCATCCCTTCGATGCCGATCGTAAAGCGCGGCGAGGCGTATATCAGCTTGCGGCCGGTCTCGGGATGGGTGCGGACGATGGGATGGATTGTCGCGGGACGCGCCGCGTCCTGCTCGGCATAGAATTTCGCCGCGTCGGGACGGGTGCCGGCGATCTCGACACGGGGATTGCGCAACTTGTTGACGCTGTGAACGCCGCGCAAGCCCACGAGGCGGTCCTTCATCTCGTCGTCCAGCGCATCATAGGCGGCGGTAAGGTTGGTGAACTCGGTATCGCCGCCCTGGTCGGGCAGGCGCACCGCGAACAGCAGCGTACACAGCGCCGGCACCTGCTTGAAAGACAGATCGGAATGCCAAGCATCGCCCGCGTCCGGCACCCCGATGGGCTCACCGTCCCTGAGGTCGTTGGACAGCACCAATATTTCCGAATGGCCGTCGAGCCAATAGCGCCGGTTGTCGTGTTCCTCGACCGGGCCGAAGCGGCGGCTGAAGGCGATATGGCTGTCGGCGTCTACCGCCTGGTCGCGGAAGACGATCATCTGGCGATCGACCAGGGCGCGGCGAATCTCGGCGAAGGCGCGCTCATCCACGGGCCGCCCGAGATCGACGCCTGTAATCTCCGCGCCCATCGAATCCGAAAGCGGGTTGATCGCGATTGTCATGGAGACATTGTTTT
>CAZPMO010000001.1:21595-22571 GCA_964587515.1 uncultured Rhodospirillaceae bacterium
GCGATGTGGGGGCCACGTCCAAAAAGCGACGATGGACCCCATGCCCACCGGGAATTCCCCGATTCCGGCTCCAGTTCCGCGTGACTCCCATTCCCACCATTCCCGCCTCCCATCGCAACGTAAAACAGCGCCGCAATTGCAGTGCCGTCATCAGACGGCCCGCTCATCCGGCGCTTTTCAATTAATCATATCGGGAATGTAAAATCGAAATTCAAGGGATAATGGAAGAATTTATAGTCGTTTGCAGTAAAATTCATAGGAGTTATGGGGACACCATACTTCAATGGTGTCACCGGAACTCGGTCGGCCGTACCGATGCCGGTATTCCAGAACGCGAGCTTGCTCACGCCGTCTATCTCCACCGGATAAATTTCTATGTAACGGTTTCCCTCGGGAGCCAACGAAGCGCTTTCATCAGCGTTCTTGAAAAACTCGCGAATAAGTGTTCCTGTCGGAGCTTGGCGAACAAGACGGTTTATCAGGAACTTCTTATCATGGATGCTCAAAGGTTCTGATTTCATGATCCTGCCTTATAGCTTGAATTTATCCGATTGATCTCCTAGCGACGCAAATCGGCGCTCCACTTCGCTAACAGCCTCACGCAACGCCTTAACGATCTTTTTCACGTCTGCGTCTTCATACTCATAGGCACGCTTATTCGAGAGGTTACCGATCTTACGAATAGCATTTAGCGCCGCTTGCGTTCGGCCTTCCGCCAACTTCACAAATTTGATGTTTTTATCGGAATTTCGTATCATTAAATTTCCTATTTACGAATTTAATGCGTGTTTTTCATTATATACGTCAAGAATTTCTGAGTCAATATTGTATCGAAATTCGGATTAATATGTTGTTGGAAAAGAAAGAAATAGTGACCTGCTAAGTTTAGGAAGCCTATTTCCCGAACCAGCACGCCTGTCTAACGCAGGCGGAAAGCGCCATTGGTCCGATGCCAAGCTTCTTTTCCGTGGCCGCA
>CAZPMO010000001.1:22622-42036 GCA_964587515.1 uncultured Rhodospirillaceae bacterium
CCGGCCCTTGACAGCCCTTCGGCCACGGAACACGCGCAACCATCGGATCAATGGCGCGGCATGACCGGGGAGGTTTTGAGGAAAGAGGTCACGAATTACCGTGGGTACGGGGACACCATTGAAGCATGGTGTCCCCGTATTTCATGCAGCGGAGTGAGGTCGAAGGGGGGCGGTGCTTGGAGACTTCGGGCACCCCCCTTATAATCCGACGCCAAGCGCGACCGCGCGGCTTTGAATTTCAACGCAAGAGGATTTTCACCCCCATGGCAGACAAACCCGACGCGCCAGGCGGCATGGAGGTCGGCGCCTCGTCGACCCCCGGCGCCGGCCACAACCAGCCCAAGGAAGTCGTCTGGGAACGCTGGCAGCGCAAACGCACCTTCGTGCGCGCGCTCGAAGGCACCTATGGCGAGCTGCAGGAGGAGCTGTGGAACCAGCCCCGCGTCTACAACGCCCAGGACCAGGAATGGCGCGGCGGGCCGCAGCTTTTCGACAAGACCATCATCAACCCGCAGAAGACCGACATCGCCCAGTCGGTGGAGACCCATATCTCCTGCATCGCGCCGGGCGGCACCGGCCAGCGCCACGGCCATATGAACTCGGCGATTTTCTACTGCCTGCGCGGCAAGGGCTACGACATTCATGACGGCAAACGCTACGACTATGAGGCGGGCGATATCATGGTGGTCGAGAACGGCTGCGTGCATCAGCACTTCAACGCGTCGGACACCGAAGATCTGGTGATGCTGGTGATGAAGGCGAAGCCGTTGTTCCTGTTCATGCACATGCTGTTCCAGAAGGTCGCGGAATATCCGCCCAAGGAGGCGATGCCGGGATGGGAAGACTGGACCCCTCCGAAAGACATTTGAAAGGCGAGGAGAAAACAATGGCCGACGAAAAGGATCTCGCCCACACCGGCGACGCCAGCGCCGATATCTATGGCGAATGGCTGGAAGAATCGGCGGAATTCCGCAAGGACTACCGCCAGCGGATCACCGTGCTGAAGGCGAAGGACATGCCGTTCGAGAATTCGCCGGACGGGATGCTCAAGCACATGGTCCACGAGAAGCTCGACACCACCGAATGCTGTCTCGACATCTACATGCAGTTCCTGCCGCCCGGCGAGGCGTCGGGCAGGAGCCGGCGGCTGGCCGAGCACATCATCTATGTCGCCGAGGGCGAGGGCTACGATCTGCACTGGGACGTGAATTTCGAGGTCGATAAGACCTTCCACTGGAGCTGGGCCGACGAGCCCAAGCGATATGAGTGGAAACGCGGCGACTTCGTGTTCGTGCCCGCCTATACGCTGAAGCAGCATTTCAACGCCAGCGACAAGAACGAGGCGCGGCTGATCGTGATGACCAACCGCATCTTCAAGGCCATGGGTCTCGACTGGATCGAGCAGATCGAGAACGCCGCAAGCTATGAGGGCGACATGCCGACCGAGCTCGCCGGTCCCGGCTGGATGCCCGATTTGCGGGGCTGACGGCGGCGAAACCGCGCGGTTATAATCGAAAGAGTCAAAACGAACGATCAACAGGGGAAAGTCAAAAATGGGTGAAGCACAGGGTATCAAGGAGGTCGGTTTCATCGACTGTCCGGGTGGCGGACAGGTCTATGTGGATGGAACGACCGCCTATGTCGGCCATATCAAGGGACCGGAGGCGACATCGGTCATCGACGTCAGCGATCCCAAGAACCCGAAACTGGCCAAGGAAATCCTGTGCAAGCACAAAGGTTCGCATTCCCACAAGGTGCGGGTGCAGGACGGCATCATGCTGACCAACTACGAATCGATCGCCTATGCGGGCGAGCCCGATGCGGAATTCCGCGGCGGGCTGAACATCTATGACGCGTCCGATCCGCTGAACCCGGAACCGATCTCGTTCTGGGAATGCGCCGGCAGCGGCATCCACCGCTTCACCTTCGACGGGCGCTACGCCTATATCTCGCCCGAAATGGACGGCTATAACGGCAATATCTGCATGATCCTCGACCTCAAGGATCCCAGGAACCCCGAAGAGGTCGGGCGCTGGCACGTGCCGGGCCAGTGGGAAGCCGGCGGCGAGACCCGCGACTGGGGCGAGCGCATGGCGCGCTGCCACCACCCCATGCGCATGGGCGACCGCCTCTATGTCAGCTATTGGCACGCCGGCTGGTACATCCTCGATATCTCGGACATGTCGAAGCCCACCCTGGTTTCGTCCATGGACTGGTCGCCGCCGTTTCCGTGGCCGACCCACACCTGCCTGCCGATCCCGTTCGAATGCGGCGGGCGCAAGATCATGCTGGTCGCCGACGAGGACGTGGCGAAGCTCTATGAGTCGGGACCGGCCTTCATGTGGGTGGTCGACATCACCGACGAGAACAACCCGATGCCGTTCTCGAACTTCCAGCTCGAAGGGCTGGACGGCAAGCCGACGCCGGCGATGACCGGCTGCCATCAGCCGGTCGAATTGGTGCGCGGCACCGAGATTCCCTGCGCCTGGTTCGCCAATGGGCTGCGCGTCCTCGACATCTCCGATCCGTTCAACGTGAAACAGGCGGCATATTACATGCCCGACGTGCCGCCCGGCTGCGACCGCGTGTCGTCCAACGACGTGTTCCAGGACGATCGCGGCCTGATCTATCTGATCGATCGCCAGCGCGGCCTGTCGATCGTCGAAAGGACCTAGTGACCGACATAGACCCCGTCACGCTGGCGGTCATTCGCGGGCGGCTGGAGCAGATCGTCGACGAGATGGACGCGATTCTGTTCCGCGCCGCCTTCAGCCCGGTGATCGCCGAGGCGCGCGACGGCAGTCACGGAATCTACGATGCCGAGAGCGGCGGCACGGTGGCGATGGGCAAGACCGGCCTGCCCATATTCATCGGCGCGATGAGCTTCGCGACCCGCGCGGTGATCGACCGCGCCGGCGCGCAGGGCGGGTTCGCGCCGGGCGATGCGTGGCTGCTGAACGATCCTTACGTGGGCGCGACACACCTCAACGATGTGAAGATCGTGAAACCGCTGTTCCGCGACGGGCGCGTGTTCTGCCATCTGGCCTCGGTCGGGCATTGGCTGGATGTGGGCGGCAACGTGCCGGGCAATTACAATCCGCGCGCCACGGACACGTTCCAGGAAGGGGTCCGGATACCTCCGGTGAAGCTGTTCGACCGGGGAGAGTTGCGCCAGGACGTGGTCGATATCCTGCTCGCCAATACACGGCTGCCGAATTACAGCTACGGCGACCTCAACGCGCAACTCGGCGCGCTGGACCTCGGCGAGCGCCGCATGTGCGAACTGCTCGACGAGTTGGGCGACGCGCTGGTGGCCGACGCCATGGCCGAAATCAGCACCCGCGCGGAACGCCAGATGCGCGAACTCATCAGCGAGATTCCCGATGGAAGCTATGCGTTCGAGGACCATATCGACAATGACGGTCTTACCGATGAGCCTCTGAAGGTCGCGCTCGACCTCACCGTTTCCGGCGACAGAATGATCCTCGATTTCTCGCGTTCGGCGCCGCAATGCGCCGGGCCCATGAACGTCACCCGCACGACCACCATCGCCACCTGCTTCGTGGCCCTGAAGCATGTGTTTCCGGAGGTGCCGGCCAACGCCGGCTGCCTCGCGCCCATAGAGTTCATAATCCCGGACGACACGGTGCTGTCGGCGCGCGTGCCCAAGCCGGTTTCGGGCTATACCGAGAACATCATGCGCACCATCGACGTGATTTTCGGCGCGATGTCGCAATGCGCGCCGGAACGCGTCAACGGGGCCTCGTTCAGCACCATCAACGCGACGCTGATATCGGGCCGGCGCGTGGGCGAGGCGCGCGATTATATCCTGTTCGCCTTCTTCGGCGGCGGGCTCGGCGGCTATCCTTCGGGCGACGGGTTGAACCACGGCAACGCGCCGATCGGCATGGCCACCATGCCGCCGGCCGAGATTACCGAGGCCGCCTATCCCGTGCGCTTTACGAATTGGGGGTTGCGCGCCGACAGCGGCGGACCGGGCCGCTATCGCGGCGGGCTCGGCGCGGTCTACGAGATGGAAATGCTGCAGGACGACACCAGGTTGGTGCTGTTCGGGGAACGCGCCCATTTCCCGGCGTTCGGCGTGCTGGGCGGCGCGGCCGGCCTGCCCAACCGTATTACCTATGACCGCGACGATGGACCGCATACACCCTCGATCGGCGCGAAGATCGGCGAGACGTTGCTGAAGCGCGGCCAACGGCTCAGGCTTGAGACCCCGGGCGGCGGCGGCTACGGACCGGTGTCGGAACGCGATTCGCACGCGATCGCCGAGGATATAAAGCTGAATCTGGTCAGCCGCGAGGGCGCGGCGCGCGATTACGGCGTCACGGTCGCGGCCGACGGCACGATTTCGAAGGCGGCCGGATGAACGGCGGCGCATCCATCGTGGTCGGCGTCGATGTGGGCGGCACCTTCACCGACGTCTTCTATGTCGATGAGACCACCGGCGCCTGCGGAATCGCCAAGGTGCCGTCGGTGCGGGGCGATATCGCGCACGGCTTCCTCGAGGGCGTGACCTCGGCCGTGGCCGATCCGGCGCGCATCACCTCGATCGTCCACGGCACCACGGTCGGCACCAACGCGCTGCTGGAACGCAAGGGCGCGCCGACCGGGCTGATCACCACGTCCGGTTTCCGCGACGTGCTGGAAATGCGCCGCCGCGACCGGCCCAACACCTGGGGGCTGTGGGGCAGTTTCCGCCACGTGGTCACCCGCGACCATTCGCTCGAGATCGACGAACGCACGCTGGCCGACGGCACGATCCTCGCGCCCGTCGACCCGGAAGAGGTCGCCGCCGCCGCCCGCCGCCTCCTCGACATGGGCTGCGAGGCGCTCGGCATCATCTTTATCAATTCATACGCCAACAACGAGAACGAATTGAAGGCGCTGGAGGCGGCGCGCGCGGTCTGGCCCAATGATTGCGTCAACGCATCGTCGCTGATCCTGCCCGAAATCCGCGAATTCGAGCGCGCCTCGACCACGGCGCTGAATGTCTGTTTGCAGCCGGTGGTGGGCGAATATCTGGGACATCTGGACGCGCGGCTGAACGAGGCGGGGTTCACGGGCGAGCTGTTGATCGTGCAATCGAACGGCGGCGTGATGTCGGCTGAGACCGCGCGCACCTTCCCGGTGCGCACGGCGCTTTCCGGGCCCGCCGCGGGCGTCATCGCCGGCGCCGCCATCGCCGAGGCGGCCGGTTTCCCCAATGTCATCACCTGCGACATGGGCGGCACCAGCTTCGATGTGGCGCTGGTGTCCGACGGGCGCGGCGCGCAGGCGCTGCAAAGCTCAATCGATTTCGGCCTGGTGATCCGCACCCCGATGATCGAGATCACCACCATCGGCGCGGGCGGCGGCTCGATCGCCTGGGTCGATCGCGGCGGGTTCCTTCAGATCGGTCCTGAATCGGCCGGCTCCGACCCGGGTCCGGCGTGTTATGGGCTGGGCAACGACCGTCCCACGGTGACCGACGCCAATCTGGTCATGGGGCGCATCAACGCGGAACGGCCAATCGGCGGCAAGATTTCGCGGCTCGACGACGCGGCCGCGCGCGCCGCGATCGAGACGCATGTGGGCGAACCGCTCGGCCTCGGCGTGATGGAAGCGGCCGAGGCCATCGTGCGCGTCGCCAATTCGAAGATGGCCGGCGCGATCCGGCTGGTGTCCATCGAGCGCGGCCACGACCCCAAGAAATTCGCGGCCATGCCGTTCGGCGGCGCGGGCTCGCTGCATGCCGGCGCGCTGATCCGCGAGGTCGGCCTCGCCAGCGCCATCGTGCCGCGCTTTCCCGGCGTCACCAGCGCCATGGGCTGCGTGATCGCCGATATGCGCCATGATTTCGTGCACACCATCAACCGGCCGCTCGACGGGCTCGACACCGCCGCGCTGGATGCCGAAATGGTCACCACCGCCGAGAAAGGCGTCGCGCTGTTGCGCGCGTCCGGGGTCAATCTCGATGCGCTCGATGTCGAGTTCGAGCTCGACATGTCCTATATCGGCCAGACCCATACCGTGCCGGCGCCGCTGCCGGTGAGCGTCGAAGCCGGCAAGACCGGCATCACCGCCGAGATTGTGCGCGTGGCCTTCGAGGACTCCTATCGCCTCGCCTTCGGCCGGTTGCTGGAGAACATTCCAATCCGGATTCTGTCGCTCAGGACCACGGTGATCGGGCGGCGTCCCAAATTCGACCTCGGCGCGCTGCGTCCCGAAGGCGGCGGCGACGCCGACCGGGCGCGCATCGACACCCGCCGGGTCTGGATCGAGGGCGAATGGCAAGACACCGCCATTTACGACCGCCAGGCGCTGGGGGTCGGCGCCCGCATCGAAGGCCCCGCGATCATCGAACAGACCGACACCACGATCTTCGTCGATCCGGGGCTCGCGGGCGAAATCGACGGGTTCGGCAACGTGATCGTCACACGGTCGGGAGACGCCTCATGAACGATATTCTCGCCATCGATACGGTGGTGAACCCGCTGACACCCGAAATCGCGGCCATGCGCCCCGAGTGGCAGGACGCATTCTACAGCGGCAAGATCGGGCGCGAGGAAAACGCGCTCGATGGCATGACGCTGGATCGGGTGCTGAGCGCGATGGACGCCGCCGGCATCGAGCGCGCCTTCCTGATCGCCTCCAAGGTCGGACAGCTCGGCCTGCAGGGCTCCTGGCATCTGCCCTACGATCTGGTCGCCGGGCTGGTGAGCCAGTATCCGGACCGGTTTTACGGGCTTGCCGGCATCGATCCCACGGAGGGGATGGCGGGGGTGCGCGCGCTGGAACACGCGGTCCGCGAGTTGGGATTCGTCGGCGCGCATCTCTATCCGCACTGGTTCGAGCTCGCGCCCGATCATGCGAAATACTACCCGTTCTACGCCAAATGCGTGGAGCTCGGCGTGCCGATCCAAATGCAGGTCGGCCAGTCGCTGGTTTACGATCCGAAGCGGCCGCTGCGGTCGGTCGGCCGCCCGATTACGCTGGACGGGGTCGCCTGCGATTTCCCGGAGCTGAAGCTGATCGGCATCCATATCGGCATTCCCTGGGCCGATGAGATGATGGCGATGGCGTGGAAGCACGAAAACATCTTCATCGGATCGGATGCGCACAGCCCGAAATACTGGCCGCCGCAATTTGTCCGCTATATCGATTCATACGGTCAGGACAAGGTGATGTTCGGCACCGACTGGCCGGTCCTCGATTTCGCGCGCACCCGCGCCGAAATCGAGGCGCTGGAGCTGCGCCCGGGCCCGAAGCGAAAGTTCCTGCGCGACAACGCGGTCCGAATTTACGGACTCGATATCTGACTCAGTAGCCTTGAAGAAACAGAACCTCGGTCTTGCGCGGCAGATCGCGGAAAGTCATCTCGATCGACGGGCCGGTATGATGGCGCACCGGCCATAGCGTTCGCGCCCGCGCGACGAACGCCTCCACGCCGCCCATCGAGCCATAATGCATCGGAATCACCAGCATCGGTTTGACCTGGTCGAGCACTTCGAACAGTTCCTGGTGGCTCATGGTCCACATGCCGTCGATGGCCGCGAAGGCGATATCGATGCGCCCGATATCGCGGAGCTGGTCGGCCGACAGAACATGGTGAAGGTGGCTGATATGGGCGACGCACAGCCCGACCGCCTCGAACACGAAAATAGAATTGCCGTTGGCGAACTTGCCGCCGCCCATGTCGGTCAGGTTGGTGGGCACGTTGCGCACCCGCAAATCGCGGAGCTTGATATTATGCCGGGCGATGCTCCCCATGGGGTCCCAGCCGCGCAGAATGTATTTTATGCCTTGATCCACATGGTCGGTGTAATGGGTGTCATGGGCGTTGTTCATGGTCACGATCTGGGGCAGACGGGGCGACTGGTTGTAGCCGTTATAGTCGGTGACCGCGCGAACACCCTCCGGGGTCGATATCTCGAAACTGGAATGGCCGAGAAATTCGATCTTTAAATGGTGTGGGGGAACGGCGGCGAGGCGAAAACTCGCGGGGATGATGGCCGGGATGATGGAAGGCGCGCGTTGCGCCATGGGATAGCACGAGGCGTCCGCCCAGCGTGGCGTGGCCAGCATCAGCGCGACCGCACAGAGCGTCAGGAAAAGTCTCATCACATCAACGCTCCTTTCCGTCTCCGAAGGTTGGCTCGCCCCTATTCGTCGCCGTCGACCGTGACCGAGCGCACCGTGTAGTCGCCGCCCTTGTTGATTATCACCACACCGTCAAAATCACCGCGGAAGGCGCGATCGACCGTCCGCATGACCTCCTTGCCGTCGACGCGAACCGCGATCTCGCCGGCCACGTCGCGGGTCAGTTGCACTTTATGAAGCTTGCCGTCCTCGAGCTTGATCCGCTTCGCGGTCGATTCGATCACCGCGGTGCCGCGATTACCGATGCGCAACAGCTCCAACGACCGTTGGGCACCCGGATTATAAGCCAGCCGATAACCATGCGCCTGTCTGCCCTGGCTCACACCGACCTCTAACCGTCCCCCGGCGCCCGACGCGGAACCCTGTGAAACCGCAATGGCAAACGCATTGGGCACCCTTTTTTTGAACGCGAGTCGCGAGGGTCCGGACGTCAGGGGCGCCCTTTTCGGTTCCTTGCGCGCCATCTGCTCGAGGATCGAGCCGATCAGCTGCCGCCCCAGATCCTGCTGCCCGCCGTCTCCGGCCGGGGCCGCGGCTTGCGCGGGTTGATGGCGTGTGCGCAACCCGCCATAGCCGGTGACCGAGAAGCCGCCGCCCCGCGCCGACCATGCCGGATTGCGGGTGTAATCACCATCGCGGAAATCGTCGAACAGGATGCGCTTGCGCCATGGCCAGCCATAGCGCCGGGCGAGATCGCGAAGATCGGACAGGAAGCGGCGGTCGGCGGCGCGCGCGGTCGGCCTCGTCGACCAGCTGGTTCAACTCGCGCACCATGCGATCGACCTTCGAGTCGGCCGCCGGACGCTGCGGGCGTGGCGCGGACGGATCGCTCCAGCCATCGGAATAGCGCGACTGCTGCGCCACGGCCGGCGAGGCCAGCACGGACAAACAGACCAGTCCAAGAACAGAAAAACGAAAAATCATCAGGCGATGATACACAATTATCGTGTGTTCGCCATTTTGAAGCGCCAAGCGCGTCTTTGAAATTTCGACGCGCCAAGCGCGTCTTTGAAATTTTGACGCGCCAAGCGCGTCAGAAGGCGGGCTTCGCCTTGGCCTTGGCCTTTTCCTTGTCTTTATCGGTCTCTTCCGGCGCCGTGGTGGAGGCTTCGTAGAGAACCTTATCGGTTGCGCCGTCGATACCCGTGAGCGTGACCTCATAGCCCCAAAGCCGGCGGATATCGTTCAGCACCGCGTCGCGGCTTTTTTCGGCGAGCGGTATCCCGTCATGCATGGTGTGCTGGAGCTGGAGGTGTCGGTCGCCGAGCAGGTCGACGTCAACACACTGAATATTCGGTTCCACATAACCGATGTCATAGGACCGCGCGAGCTTCTCGCGCACCGCCCGAAAACCCCGCTCGTCATGAATGTCGGACACCAGATAATGGGCGTCTTTTTCCTTGTCGCTCAACGCGAACAGGCGGAGCTTGCGAATCAGATGCGGGCTCAGGAACTGCTGGATGAAGGATTCGTCCCGGTAGTTCTCCCAGGCATGACGCAGCGTGCCCCGCCAGTCCCCGTTGCCGGCGATCTCCGGGAACCATGTGCGGTCTTCCTCGGTCGGCTCCGAACAGATGCGCTTGATATCTTCCATCATCGCGAAGCCCAGCGCATAGGGATTGAGGCCGCTAAAGCGCGGGTCGTCGAAATCCGGCTGGAAGAGGACGTTCGCATGCATATGATTGAATTCGAGCATGCTGCCTTCGTCGATGAGCCCCTTCTCGTACAACGCATTTATGATGTGATGGTGCACGAAGGTCGCACAGCCCTCGTTCATCACCTTGGTCTGTTTCTGGGGATAGAAATACTGCGCGATGTTCCGCACGATACGCAGCAGTTCGCGCTCCCAGTTATTCAGTGTGGGGCTGTTTTTCTCGATGAAATAGAGAAGGTTTTCCTCGGGCAGCTTGAGCTGGCGCTTGCGCTCGATCAACTCGCGCTCTTCTTCCGAAGGCTCCGCCGAATCCTGACCCTTGGGAACCGTGCGCCACAGATCGTTGAAGGTCCGCTCGGCATGCTCCATGCGTTCGCGCTGGCGGCGTTGCTCGTCCTCCAGATGCGGCTTGCGACGGCGATAACGGAACCCGGACAAGATATCGAGGCGGTGGACGCCGCGCTGACCTACCTCGTCGATACCGGCGAGAAGCCGGCGACATATCTTTTCAAGCCCGGCGACGATCCCATGCGCAGCACCGGCGCCTTCGAGGCGTACGACGTTTCCATCCGAAACGGCCGTCCCGTGGCCGACCGGTTCGACCTGGATCGCGAAGGCTTCGTCTTCGGTCGTCACGAAACCAAGGTCGACGACTTCTTCGACGAGGCGGAGCTGCGCGCGGTCTACGATGCCGAGATTGAACGGCTGGTAATGGATGCCAGCGGCGCCAGGCGCGTGGTGGTGTTCGACCAGACCATCCGCGTCGAGGACGAAGGCAAACGCCAGGAGAAATCCGTGCGCGAGCCGGTGCCGATCGTCCATAACGATTACACCGAGAGCTCGGCGCGCCAGCGCGTGCGCGATTTTCTGCCGGACGAGGCGGATGATCTGATCAGCCGCCGCTTCGCGATAATTCAGGTATGGCGACCGATCGGCGCGCCCGTGAAGACCAAGCCGCTGGCGATTTGCGACGCGCAATCGGTGCGCCCGGAAAATCTGGTGGCCTCGGATCTGGTCTATAAGGACCGGCTGGGCGAGACCATGCGCGTTTCCTTCAGCCCCGAGCACCGCTGGTATTATTTTCCCGACATGGCGCGCGACGAGGCGATGGTGTTCAAGGTGTACGATTCCGCCGACGACGGCCGCGCCCGCTTCACCGCCCACACCGCGTTCGACGATCCGACCGCGCCGCGGGACGCGCCGCCGCGCGAGAGTATAGAATCACGCACCTTTGCGTTTTTCTAGGCGTCTTCTGTCAGACGCCCTCTTTGAGAAATTCCAGGACCGCTGCCGAGTAGGCCTCGGGGTTGGCCATGTTGCAGATATGCCCGGCATCGGCCAGCGTGACATGGCGCGCGCCGGGCACCTGATCGCACATGCCCTGCATCATCGCGGGTGGCCCGCCGATCGCATCAAGCGCGCCGGAGACGAACAGCGTCGGCATATCCAGCCCCGCGATGGCGTCGCCGATATCGAGTGTCAGCAGCGCCGCGATGCAGCCGAAATATCCTTCCGGCGAGGTGCCGCGGATCATGGTCCGAATTTTGTCCATCAGCTCGGGGTTGGCCTCGCGGAAGGCTTCGGGGAACCAGCGGGTGGCGGTCATCTCGGCGACGCCGGCGACGCCCTTCTCGCGCGCGGTCGCGATCAGCGGCGGCCAGATCGCTTCATAGTCGGGGGTGAGACTCGCCCGGCACGCGGACGGTATCAACGCGCTCACCCGGTCCCGATGTTCCAGCGCCAGCCCCATCGCCGTCATGCCGCCGAGCCCAATCCCCACCAGCGCCGAACGGTCGATAGCGAGCGCGTCCCACAACCCGACGGTATCGCCGATCAGCAGATCGAAGCTGTAATCGCCGGCGCTCGCCCCGCTGCCGCCGTGGCCGCGCGAATCATAGCGCAGCAATCTGTACTCGCGGGACAGCGCCGCCACATGGGCGTCCCACATGGTGACGTCGTTTGCGATGCCGGTGGTGAAGGTGACCCATGGCGCGCCCTCGGGCCCGTCAATCACGTAATTTATATCGATGCCGTTTGCTTGGACTTTCAAGATTTCCCCCGCTGGTCGCATTTCCCGCCCCACTATAGAATGTTGGCGTCATGACCGAAAAGCTCGACCATCTTGGCCATCGCCAGCGCTTGAGACAGCGCTTCGTGGAGTCCGACGGCGCGGCGCTGGCCGATTACGAAATGCTGGAACTGCTGCTGTTCCAGGCGATCCCGCGCCAGGACACCAAGCCGATTGCGAAGGCGTTGCTGAAGCGGTTCGGCAGCTATGCCGGCGTGCTGGCGGCGGCGGCGGATGAACTCGGCGAGGTCAAGGGCATGGGCGCGGCCGCGGTGGTGGCGCTGAAATCGGTGGCCGAGGCGGCGCGACGGCTCGCCCGCGAAGAAATCATGGACCAGCCGGTGCTGGCCTCATGGGACAGGCTGATCGCGTATTTGCGCATCGGCATGGCGCGCGACCGTACCGAGCGTTTCCGGGTTTTGTTTCTGGATACAAGGAACAAGCTGATCGCGGACGAGGAACAGCAGAAGGGCACCGTGAACCACACACCAGTCTATCCGCGCGAGGTCATCAAACGCGCCCTGGAGCTGAGCGCCAGCGCCATCATCATGGTGCACAATCATCCATCGGGCGATCCCACCCCGTCGCAGGGCGATATCGACATGACCAAGCAGGTGCGCGACGCCGGCGACAAGCTCGGCGTAACGCTGCACGATCACGTCATTATCGCGCGCGAGGGCGCCACGAGCTTCAAGTCGATGGGGTTGATTTAAACAGAAGTAGCTTCGCGGGCGCCGACATGGCGGCGGACGAAATCGAGGGCGACATCGGCCGCGCCGTGTTCGTGCAGATCGCGATGGGCGGCTTGCGGGTAGAACTTCCCTTCCTTGGGTTCGCCGGCCGCTTCCAGCACCCGCCGGCCAAGGTGAACGGGCACCGTGCGGTCCAGTTCGCCATGCAGCACCAGCACCGGCGCGGCGACGTCGCCGATCTTCACGATCGACTCGAAGCGGTCGCGCATCAGCATGCGGACCGGGAAAATCGGGAACCGCCGCGCGGCGACATCGACCACCGAGGAGAACGGTGCTTCCAGGATCAGCGCGGCGGGCGGGGTTTCCTGCGCCATCTGCACCGCCACGCCGCTGCCCAGCGATTCGCCGTAGATCACGGTGCGCGCGGCCTCGAAGCCCTCGGCGCGGACAAAATCAAGCGCCGCGCGGCCGTCGGCATAGAGCCCGGCCTCGGTCGGACGGCCCGGATTGCCGGCATAGCCGCGATAGGACATCAGCAAACCGCCATATCCGGCGTCGAGGAAAGGGCGGATTTTTTCGGCCCGGGTGCCGAGATGTTCGTTATTGCCGTGGAAATAGATGACCACCGCGCCGGCGTCGGCCAAACGGTCGGCCGGTGGCCGGTACCAGGCGGTTAGATCAAGCCCGTCATTGGTGGCGAGGCGAACCTGGCGCATATCGTGGGCGCCATGGTCCTCCGGGCTGGGCCGCGCGCGGTCCGGCGCATACAGCATGCGCCGCTGCATCGTAAACAGCGCGCCGACGATGAAACAATAGGTCAGGGCGGCCAGCCCGAGCGCGCCTGTCATCCGGGATCAGGCGACGGGTTCGGGCGCGCGCGAGGCGCCCGACGTTCCGGCGGCCACCTCGACCGGCCGGTAATGGGCCAGCGCCGCGAAATTGGCCTCGACCCAATCGCGCCCGGGGCCGATGCCGCGGCGCGCGGGCGGCGCAAACTGGCCTTCGATGAAAAGCTGGGCCACCAGGGCCTTGCGACCGTCACCGGCGGCGTAATCGTCGCTGGCCTCTTCCAGCAACAACGCGGCCGCCAGAGTATCGGCCAGCAACCCCATGAGCCGGCGCGCGTGGCGCTGGGCCTCGGTCGCGTCGGCGCGGACATGGGCGATGGCCTCGAGACAATCCTGATACGCGGCGTCGATGCGTGACGCCAGCGACGCCAGCGCGGCCGGCGCGGCGGCGGTTGCGCCGGAAACGCGCCGCTTGAAGGCCTCATGTCCCGGCCGTTCATTTCCCAGCAAGCGTAATACCTCCAGCACCTGGATATTGGCCGGCCCTTCCCAGATCGGCAGGACCGTTGAATCGCGCACCAGACGGGGTAGCACGAAGTCGCTGGTATAGGCGTTGCCACCGATTATTTCCATGGCCTTGCGGCAAGCATTGGTGGCGTCCTCGGCGGTGCGGTACTTGGCAAGCGCGGTCGCGAGACGCAACCACGGCCGGTTGGCGTCGTCCGCCATCGCCAGATCGAAGGCCCGCGCCGCTTCGAAGGCCAGCGCGGCGCCCGCTTCGAGCGGCGCCAGAATTTCAAGGATTTCATCCTGCACCATCGGATATTCGATGATGCAGCGACCGAAGGCGGGCCGTTGGACGGCGAATTCCAGCGCCTCGGTCAGGGCGCGACGCTGCATGCCGACCGCCGCCATGGCGTTATGGATACGCGAAAACTCGAGCGCCTCCATCATGATTTTCAATCCGTCTGGCGGCTTCGTCACCTCGACCGCCCAAGTCCCGGCAAGATCGATCTCGCCGGTCGGCACGCCGCGCGTACCCAGCTTGTCCTTCAGCCGGCGGATGCGCATCGGATTGGCGGTTCCATCCGCGAGGCGCGTCGGCACGAGGTAAAGCCCGAGGCCCTCGACGCCGCTCGCCGCGCCGTCGGGTCGCGCCGTGGCCAGCGCCAGCCCGCCCGTCGGGTTGCTGGTGAACCATTTCAGCCCGTCGAGCGTGACGCCGTCCTCGGCCGGTCGCGCCCGCGTGGTCGTGGCGCCGACATCGCTGCCGCCATGCTGTTCGGTCGCCCAGGTGCCGCCGGTGAGCGCCTCACCATCCATGCGGGTCAACTGGTCGAGATAGGCCGCCTTCACGGCTTCGGGCGCGAAACGGTCGAGCACGTAAGCCACCGCGCCGGTCATGGTCACGGGGCAATGCAAGGAGATATCGGCCTGCGCCAGCAAATATCCCATGGCGAAAGTAATCGTATAGGGGGCCGGGTCGTCCTGGTAGTTGAGCCCGACGATGCCGCGTTCATAGACGCCGCGCGAGACATCCCGCCAAAGTGGATTGAAACGAATTTCGTTCACCAGCGCGCCGTCGCCGTCATAGGGTTCCAGCACCGGTGGGGCGAAGCGGTCTGTATAGTCGACCTGGCGATCGACGTCATTTGCGGCCCAGGCGCCGAAATCCGACAGATGCGCCCGCCAGCGATTGAGATCGTCCGGCGCGATGCGCCGCAAAATCTGGTGCAGGTTCGAATCCGTGTCGAAAAAATTGGCGATGACGGGGCCGGTATCCATGCGCCGCGCCTTCTCTATGGGTTAACGGGCGAACTCCGGCCATTGTGGCTGGTCATCACGAAGGCCCGGTAAATCCCGGTTTTCGGCCCCATCGCGGCGGACTGCGGAGCGCGGCATCCCTAACGGAATATTTACGTCGAAACCATAAATTTGAATGAAATGAGGAACATGCATAAGGCGCAGGTTGGACTGGCTTTGGGCAGCGGCGCGGCGCGCGGCTGGGCCCATATCGGCGCGTTGCAGGCGCTGGGCGAGCTTGGCATCCGGCCCGACGTGATCTGCGGCACCTCGATCGGCGCCCTGGTCGGCGGCTTTCATCTATCGGGGCGTCTCGAAGAACTTTCGGAGTGGGCGCGGGCGCTGACCCGTCTCAGGATGGTGCGCTTTCTCGATATCCGCATCGCCGGCAATGGAATGATCGCGGGCAACCGGGTGTTCGCCGAGATTGAACGCAGCCTCGGCGACATCATGATCGAGGATCTGGCGGTTCCCTTCGCGGGCATCGCAACCGATCTCAATACCGGCCATGAGGTCTGGTTGAACGAGGGGTCGCTGGCCACGGCCATTCGTGCGTCGTTCTCCTTGCCGGGTCTGTTCGAGCCGGTTCTCGTCGATGACCGCTGGGTGATCGACGGGGCGCTGGTGAATCCGGTGCCGGTCTCGGTCTGCCATGCGCTGGGAGCGCAGGTGGTGATCGCGATCAACCTCAACGGCATGCCGGTTCGGAATGGAAAATCGCCAATTCCGGAGACCGTCGCGGGTACGGTCAACGCCCTTCCGGGACTGAACGGCGGGCGCCTGCGATCGAAGGGGCTGCGCTTTATCGGCGGTCGCGGCAAGAAAGAATCGGCTGAACCCGAGGCGCCCGGTCTGGTCGGGGTGCTGGCGTCCACGCTGAACCTGGTGCAGGACCGGGTGACCCGAAGCCGGCTCGCGGCCGATCCGCCGGAAGTGAACATCACGCCCAAGGTTGGTCACATCAGCCCGCTCGATTTTTACGCCGCGACGGAATGCATCGCGGCCGGCGCGACCGCGGTCTATCAGGCGGAGGCCGACCTTCGCGACGCCCTCGCTTTGTTCGAGGAATTCGCGTGATGCCGGACAGCGCCGCGCCCGACATCGGACGAATTCGCAAACTGACGGCGCGGCTGAAATCCGTTGTGAAGCTGCGCTGGCCGCTGGAACCTTTGTCGTCGTCGGTGGACTGGCTTTCGCGCCCCTATCCTTGGGAAAATTCATACCCGGGAAATCTGAATTGGGACCTCGACATCGCGCCGGGAACCGTCAGCGGCATGTTCGACCGAACCATGGCGGAATATGCCGACAAGCCATGTCTCGAATTTCTCGGCAAGCGGTACAGCTACCAGGAAATCGACGAGCTGGTGGCGCGCACCGCCAAGGGATTGAGCGAGACCGGTCTTCGGAAAGGCGACCGCGTCGGGCTCTTCCTGCCCAATTGTCCCTATTTCGTAATTTGCTATTTCGCGATCCTCAGGGCCGGCGGAATCGTGGTGAACTTCAATCCGCTCTACGCCGAGATGGGCATCGCGCGGCAAATCCGCGACGCCGACGTGCGCATCATGGTCACCCTGAACCTGAAGAACCTGTATCCCAAGATCGAAGGGCGGCTGGAGGATACGGAGCTCGAAAAGATCATCGTTTGCAGTATGAGCGCGGCATTGCCGTTTCCCGGCAACGCGCTGTTTTCCCTACTGAAACGCAAGGAAATGGCGCAGATACCTTCGGACGACCGCCATATCTGGTTCGACAAGCTGAGCGCCAATGACGGCAAGATGGACGCGCCCCCGATCGCGCCCGATGACGTGGCCGTGCTGCAATATACCGGCGGCACCACCGGCGTGCCGAAGGGCGCGATGCTGACCCAGGACAATCTGTACGCCAACACCGTCCAGACGCGGACGTGGGCGACGCGAATCGAACCGGGAGCGGAGAAAATTCTCGGCGTCCTGCCGCTGTTCCACGCTTTCGGCATGACCGGGGTGATGAATGTCGGGCTCGATATCGGCGCCGAAATCATGCTGCTGCCGCGCTTTAAATGCGAGGAAGTGCTGAAGGCGATCGACAAGGAAAAGCCAACCGTGCTGATGGGCGTGCCCACCATGTTCTCCGCCATCAACGGACACCGGGACACCACAAAATTCGATCTCTCCAGTATCAAATTATGCATCTCGGGCGGCGCGGCGCTGCCCATAGACGTGAAGGCCAGGTTCGAGGAACTGACGGGCTGTGTACTGGTGGAGGGATATGGCCTGACTGAGTCGGGTCCGGTGACCACCGTCAATCCCATCGAAGGCGTCAACAAGCCAGGCTCCGCCGGATTGCCGATCCCGGGGACGATCATCGATATCGTTTCGATCGAAGATCCCGACACGCCGGTCGCGATTGGCGCGACGGGCGAGGTCTGCATCAGCGGACCGCAGATCATGCGGGGATATTGGAACCAGGACGACGCCTCGGCCGAAGTGCTGCGCTTTGGCCGCCTTCATACCGGCGATGTCGGCTATCTCGATGAAGACGGGTATCTGTTCCTGCTCGATCGTATCAAGGACATGGTTATTACCGGCGGCTTCAACGTCTATCCGCGCATGGTCGAGGACGCCATCGCCATGCACCCCTCGGTCGCCGACGCCGCGGTCTGCGGGCTCCCGAGCGCGCATCATGGCGAAATCGTAAAAGCCTATGTCGTGCTCGAAGACGGCGCGCGCCTGACCACCGCCGAACTGCGCGGCTTTCTGAAGGACAAGGTCGCGAGCTTCGAGATGCCGCGGCGCATCGAATTCGTGGACGAAATTCCGAAGACCCTGCTGGGCAAGACGCTGCGCCGTGAATTGATCGCCGAGGAGTTGCGCCGCGCCGCGCACACCACCGCCGAGGTCGAGGAAGAAGAAGGAGAAACGGTATGAGCGCGGACAAGATCGCCGCCGACTTCCGCGCCCGCGCGGGAGAATTCACCGGGCTGAACGCGCGCGTGAAGTTCGATTTCGGGACCGACGGCTGCGTGCTGGTCGACGCCACATCGACCCCGCTGTCGGTCAGCGAAGACGCCGGCGAGGCCGACTGCACCATTCGGCTGTCGATGGAAAATCTCGAAAAGCTGGTCGCCGGCGCGCTCAGCCCGACGCTGGCTTACGCCATGGGCAAGCTCAAGATCGACGGCTCCATGGGCCTCGCGATGAAAGTCGCGGCCCTGCTCGACGAATAGCTTACAGATCGCCCAGCGTGGTTTCCGTCATTGACGGGCGCTGATTGAAAGCATCGTACCAGGCCGCCAGTTTCGGATGGCCGGTGCGCCAGTCCTCATCCGGGAAATGCTTGTCGACGAAGGCCATCGCCACGGCCAGCGTGATGCTTCCCGCATCGATCGTCCCTTCCAGCTCACCGGCCTCGCCTTCCAGCGCGGCGATGGCGCGGTCGACGGACGCCTTGTTGTGGGCCATCCAGCCTTTCGACTGGCGCTCGGGCTTGCGCATGGATTCGATGAAAATATTGACGACGTTTTCCAGCATGCCGTCGCCCAGCGCCTGGCGTCTGAGCACCTCGTAACGGTCGCGACCCTCGGCCGGGATCAGGCGGCCGCCATCGTGGCACGTATCCAGATAGTCGAGAATCACCGGCGAATCGTAGAGCACCATCCCGTCATCGGTCTCAAGACATGGGATTTTGCCCAGTGGGTTGGGAGAACTCAGCACGTCCTCGCGGTTCACCGGGCTCACCATGATCCGCTCGATCCGGGAATCGAGACCGGTCTCCAGCGCGGCGACCCAGACCTTTCGGACATAGGGCGAGGAGGATGAAAATCGGAGTTTCATTTCAGAAATTATCCTTGCGGGTGCGCACCTCGGCGAACACTTCGACGGGCCCCTTGCCTTCCATGCCGACGGCGCGGATCAATTCATCCTTGTCGGCGCGGAGGAACGGGTTCGCCTTGCGTTCGTCGCCCATCAGCGACGGTACGGTGGGCGTGCCGGCGGCGCGTTTTTCGTCGACGCCTTTCGAATAGGCCTGGAGGTCCGCATTGTCGGGTTCGACCGACAGCGCGAACCGGGCGTTCGCCTGGGTATATTCGTGGGCGCAGAAGATCTGCGTGTCGTCGGGCATTTCCTTGAACTTCGAGAGCGAGGTCCACATCTGTTCGTGGGTGCCTTCGAACACGCGGCCGCATCCCAATGCAAACAGGGTGTCGCCGCAGAACAGGGCCCTGGAGTCGGAAAACCAGTACGCGATATGACCGCTCGTATGACCAGGC
>CAZPMO010000001.1:42129-88461 GCA_964587515.1 uncultured Rhodospirillaceae bacterium
GCGCGCGCCGACCACGATACAACCGGTCTTGTCCATCAGTTCGGGCACGCCGCCGACATGGTCGTTATGGTGATGGGTCGCCAGCACATGGGTCAGCTTCCAGCCGAGCCGGTCGAGCGTCTCCAGCACGGGATCGGCGTCGGACGGATCGACCACGGCGACCAGGCCCGACGCACTGTCGCGCGCGAGATAGACATAATTGTCGTTGCGGGTGGGAATCTGTTGAATTTCAAGTGTCGACATCAGCCGGACCTCCCTCTTGTCGGTTCCCTTGGCCGGGACCTGGCGGCGGGCAATTTAGCAAAATCAGACGCGCCGCGCCATCCGTCGCGCGGTTTGTGGTAGACTGCGCGCATGTGGTCCGACGTCATAGATCTACGGGATTTTTACCGCACCGTGCTCGGCCAGATGGCGCGCCGCGTGATACGCCGCCACATCCGCGATATCTGGAGGGACACGCGCGGCATGAACGTGCTGGGGCTGGGCTACGCCTCGCCCTATTTGCTGCCGTTTCGCGAAAGCGCGGAACGCGTGATCTCGGCGATGCCGGCGCGCCAGGGCGTGCTGCACTGGCCGGTGGACGCGCCCAATCTGGTGACGCTGACCGACGAGGCGGAACTGCCGTTCCCCGATGTCTCGTTCGACCGGGTCCTTTTGGTTCACGCTCTCGAATGCTCCGAACAGCTTCGGCCCATGCTGCGCGAGACCTGGCGGGTGATGGCGGACGGCGCGCGCCTGATGATCGTTGTGCCCAACCGGCGCGGCATCTGGGCGCGGCTCGACCGCACGCCGTTCGGCCACGGCTATCCCTATACCCCGTCGCAGATCACGCGCCTGCTGCGCGAGAACCTGTTCACCCCGATGGGCACGTCGCACGGGCTGTTCATGCCGCCGACGCGCCACCGCATGGTGATTTCGGCGGCGCCCGCGTGGGAGCAGGTCGGCCAGCGCTGGTTTCCGCATTTCGGCGGCGTGCTGTTGATCGAGGCGACCAAGCAGATCTATGCCGCGACGCCGCAGGGCGCGCCCGCGAAACGCCGCGGCGCACGGGTTTATGTCCCGGCGCCGGGGGCGACCGAACGGGGTTCCGACACCTTCCGCACCATATCAAAACCGCGCGACTAGGCGGCGCTCTGATCGGGCGCCGGCGGGCGGGCCGGCCCTTCCTCGGACGGCGTATAGGTCTTCTGCACCGCCGGCCGCGCCATGCTGAGTTCCAGCCAATCCGCGGTGCGCGGATGGTTCCCCTTCTCGATCAGCTCCGGGCGGTATTGGGCGAACTGATAGATGAAAGGCAGCAGGTTGATATCGGCCAGCGTGTACATCTCGCCCATCATCCACGGCCCGCCCTCGGCCAGCGCCTTTTCGACCCGGCCGTATACGAAATCCATCTTCGCGTAGGCGTCCTCGAACTCCTTCTCGCTGAACCCGCCCCCGGCAAGCGCCTGGAACTTGTCGCGATGGTCCTTCAGTGGAATTTGCGCGATCGCCTTGTCAAGCTCGCCGGCATCCTTGAGCGCTTCGATGCGCGCCGACTTGGTCCGCGTCCAGGTGGGAATGCGGACCGCCGACAGCCCGAAATCATCGGCCATCTTGCCCCAGCCGCGCATGGCGGCGCGCGCCGCCGGGTCGGACGGCGTCAGGGACGGTTCGGGGAACACCTCGTCGAGATATTCATTGATAAAGGTGGATTCGAGAACCACCGTCCCATCATGGATCAGCGACGGCACCACCCCGTTGGGGTTGATCGCGTGATATTCCGGCGTGTGATTCTCGAACGCGCCCAGGTTCACATAGTGGCTGACATAATCGAGCCCCTTTTCGGCGAGGCAGTGCCGCGCCTTCTTCGAACACGTCGTCAGGCCGGCGTGGTAAAGCTCCAGCATCGTCATTGTCTCCCGCTTATTTGTAACCCAGCGCGGCGCGCACCTTGCGGATCAACGGCTTCGGCGTCGCCAGCATGTTCGCGACGACTTTTTGCACGTCTTCCCCGCTTGACCATTCAGTGTAGAGGCGGCGTTTTTTGGCGTCGGCCTGGAAAGCCGGGTCGTTCATGGTCGCGACGAAAGCCTTGCGCAACGCCGCGACGCGGTCCGCCGGCGTGCCGGGCGGCGCCACGAAAGGCCGGCCGATGCTGGCGCGCGACGAGATAAGGGTCAGGATCTGTCGCTGCTCGTCATTATTCGCAAAATCGGTCAGCAGCGGCACATTCTTGAAGTCCGGCATGCGTTTGAGGCCAACCTGGGCGAGAATGCGAATCTTGCCGGATTTCAGCCAGTGGGATTTGCGCACCACCCAGCTCAGCAACGGGCCCGCGCGTCCCACCGTCTCACCGCGTTCGAGAGAAAGATCGAGCGCTCCGCCGCCCTTGTACCCCATTACCATCTTGAACTTGGTGCCGAACAGATTGTTCACGATGGCGGGATCGTAATAGGACTCCGAGCCCTTGCCGGTGCCGGCGAAGATGATTTCGGTTTTCTTCGCGTCCATCAGCGAATTCGCCTTCACCGTATGCCAGACCGCGAACGAGCCGTTCTGATTGGAGGCGTTGCCGATATAATTGAATTTGCCGGCGTCGTATTTGACCCCCTTGGGACGCAATAGCTGGGCCAGCGCCAGCGGGTTCAGCGGCTCGCACAGCATGGATCCGTCCTTGGGCGCGATTTTGTAGCAATAGTTCGTGCCCTTGATGCCGCCGCCGCCCGGCATGTACTGATAGATGATCTTCGGCTTGCCCGGAATATGGGCGCCCAGCCGGTCGCCGACGGTGCGGGCATAGAGCGCGTTGAGCCCGCCCGAGCCCGATGGCACCAGGACGGTCACGGTCCTGCCGCGATAAAAATCAGCCACCGCGTCGGCAACCGCCGGCGTCGCCGCCACGGTCAGCCCAACCAGTGAAACCGCGCTTAACGCGCCTAACCAACGGGCATTTGCCATAACAACCTCCCCATTTTCATTTCTATATCGAAACGACACATCATTTGCAGGGTTTTGCAGACGTCATGCCCTCCCGTAATCCTTAATTTACCTTCCAAATCGCGGAAATGCTACGTCGGCGGGGCGACCCCATTAACCCCATTGCAACAGTCTATGGCGGACAATGCGGCCAAATCGGGAAAGGAGCCGAAACAGGGTTGGAGCAAGCCATGGCATTGACAAACGACGACAAAACCACAATGCGAACGCGCTATGAAACCTGGGGCGTGGACAAGGTCCGCGAGGATCTCAGGCAACCGGCGCGACACGTTTTCGTGAGTCAGGAAAGAAATGACTTCGCGCGCGACTGGGTGGATGACGAGGTCGAAAAGCAGGGTCGGCGGGAAGTCCGCAAGGACCGCCTGGTCAAGGTGCTGATGGTCGCCGCCGCCATAGAATTCGGCGTCGCCATAGGGCTTGTGGTCCCGATTTAGGAATTATTTCTCGCCAGCAGAAATATGCCCTGATCGCCGCGCAGATTGGCGGCCGGACCGATGGTGTTGATCTCCCACGAGGAGCCGGTGCGCCCTAGCGAGATCGCTCGCTCGACGTCGATACCCAACTCGTCGCACAGCTCGGCGAAGTCGAGGATCGTGCACAGGTGAATGTTGGGCGTGTCGTACCAACTCATCGCGCCGTCAACCATCGACGGCATGCGGCCGTTCCACATCAGGCTCCAGCGAATGCGCCAATGGCCGAAATTGGTGAACGAGACGATCGAACGGCGCGCGATGCGGACAAGCTGAAGCAGCAACTCGCGCGGCGCCCGCGTCGCCTGGAGGGTGTCGCTTAGAACCACGTAGTCGAAAGCCTGGTCGGGATAGTCGGCGAGATCGGTATCCGCATCGCCCTGGACCACGGACAGCCCATGGGTGACGCAGGCGTTCACGCCGTCCTGGCTGAGCTCCATGCCACGCCCGTCGACCCCTTTTTGATGGACGAGATAGTCGAGCAAAACCCCGTCGCCGCAGCCGATGTCGAGGACGCGCGTTCCGGGTTCGATCATGTCGGCGATGATCTGAAGGTCCCGCCGAAGGGGCTCGGCCGCGCTTGCCGTCGGCGCGTCGTTCATTGGCCGTTGAGACCGCGATGCTCGGCCGCGCCGTTCAGAAACCCTCTAAGGGTCGCGAAAAATTCGGGCTCGTCGAGCAGGAATGCATCGTGGCCCTTGTCGGTTTCAACCTCGACAAAGCTGACATTAGCGGCAACCGCATTGAGCGCGTGCACCACTTCGCGGCTTTCGGCGGTGGGAAACAGCCAGTCGCTGGTGAACGAAATCACGCAGAACCGCACCGGGGTGCCTTCAAACGCGCGGGCCAGCACGCCTTCATGCTCGGCCGCGATGTCGAAATAATCCATCGCGCGGGTGATATAGAGGTAGGAGTTCGCATCAAAACGCTCGACGAAGCTGATTCCCTGGTGACGCAGATAGCTTTCAACCTGGAAATCGGCGTCGAAACCGAAGCTCAGCGCGTCGCGCGCCTGGAGTCGGCGTCCGAATTTGCGGTGCAGCGCGGGCTCGGACAAATAGGTGATATGCGCCGCCATGCGCGCCACGGCGAGGCCCCGGGTGGGGTTCTTGCCCTCCGACAGATAGCGCCCCTGGCTCCAATCCGGATCGGCCACGATGGCTTGTCGCCCGACCTCGTGAAACGCGATGTTTTGCGCCGAGTGACGCGCCGCCGCCGCGATCGGAACCGCGGAAAACACCCGTTCGGGATGATTTGCCGCCCATTCAAGCACCTGCATGCCGCCCATGGAGCCGCCGAGCACGCAGAACAGCTGATCGATGCCGAGATGGTCGAGCAGCAGCGTCTGCGCGCGCACCATGTCGGGAATGGTGATCATTGGAAAATCGAGCCCGTAGGCCTGGCCGGTTTCCGGGTTTTCATCCATCGGACCGGTGGTGCCCATGCAACCGCCGAGCACGTTGACGCAGATGACGAAATATCGATCCGTATCGAGCACCTTGCCCGCGCCGACCATGGTATCCCACCAACCCGGCCGGTCGGTGATGGGGTGGGTTTCGGCTACAAACTGATCACCGGTCAGCGCGTGACAGACAAGAACCGCATTGCTGCGCTCGGCGTTGAGCGTCCCATAAGTCTGATAGGCGACGGTGAACGGGCCGAACGCGACGCCGCAGTCCAGCGGCATCGGCTCGTTTTCCGCCAACCGCGCCCGGTGACCGGGCAGGGAAAAGCTTTTTTCCAAACGATTCCTGTTCAGGTCCGCGACGTTCATCGCCCCACTTGCGCCTCGTGTTTTTGTTGTGTGACGGCTTGAATAGCTAGGGTCGTGAGGGAGCTATGTCAATGTTTTCTTTGCATTTACAGGTTGGTCCGTCTAGTTATAGACGGATCGGAAGGAACATCCGACGGCGGGTTTGGACCCGCGCGGAATGCCGATTTTGCCGCATTTAAAGCCGTGAATCGAGACCGCTCATGACCGAGGTCGATCTGTCCAATCTGCGCCGCGATATCGACGCGATCGACGACCAGATCCATGATCTGCTGATGAAGCGGACCGCACTGGTAGACGGCGTACGCCGATCGAAAGCGGATTCCGGCAGCATCAATTACAGGCCGGCGCGGGAGGCGCAGATATTGCGGCGGCTGATCGCCCGTCACCAGGGCCCGTTCCCGAAACCGGTCGTTGCCCGCATCTGGCGTGAAATCATCACCGCGATGCTCCGGCTTCAGGGGCCATTCTCGGTGGCGGTGTACGCGCCAGAGGAAACTTCCGCGACGCGTGATCTCGCGCGCGACCATTTCGGTTTCGTCACGCCGATCTCGGTTCACCGGTCGGCGCGATCGGTGATCAACGCCGTCGGCGAGAGGGAAGCGTCGATCGGGGTGCTGCCCGTGCCCCAGGACAACGAACCGACGCCATGGTGGCCAGCGCTGCTGGCCTATCCCGACGGCGGCCCCACCATCGTGGCCCGCCTGCCCTTCGCCTCCGCCAACACCGGGCGCGGCGAACGCCCCGAAGCGCTTGTCATCGGCGCCCAGGACCACGAGGCAAGCGGCTTCGACCGTGGTTTCCTGCTGGTCCGCGCCAGTGCGCAGGTCAGCCGCGCCAGCCTGAACGAAGCGCTCGGCGGTGTCGGGCTCGAAAGCATCTATACGATCACGCGACCCGACGACAATGATCCGTCGCAGACGCTGTTTTTGGTGGAAATCGACGGTTTCGTCGCCGCCAATGATGCGCGTCTCGCCAGCCTGATCGAATCCGAAGGTTCGCCGGTCGGGAACATCGACGTGCTGGGCGGCTATGCGACGCCTTTCAACATCGCCGATCTGGCCGAGGAGGCCGGATAAGGTGAGCGCGCCGACGCCGCGGCCCGGCATTCTCGATATTTCTCCTTACGTTCCCGGCAAGTCGAAACTCGACGGCGCGGGAGAGATCATCAAGCTGTCGTCGAACGAGGGCGCGCTGGGGCCGAGCCCGCGCGCGATCGATGCCTATATCGCCGCCGCCGGCGATTTGCACCGCTATCCCGACGGTGGCGCGACCGAATTGCGCGAGGCGATCGCCGCGCGGCACGGGCTGGACGCCGACGGCGTCGTCTGCGGCGCGGGGTCGGACGAACTGCTCTATTTGCTGGGGCGCGGCTACGCGGGTCCCGGCGATGAGATCGTTTATCACGAGCACGCCTTCGTGATGTATTATCTGATCGCGCTGGGCGTCGGCGCAACGCCGGTGACCGCGCCGGAAATCGAGTTGACGGCGAATGTGGATACGCTGCTGGCGGCGGTTACCGATCGCACCCGCATTGTCTACATCGCGAACCCCAATAATCCGACCGGCAGCTATATCCCGGCCGAGGAACTGCGCCGCTTGCGCGACGGGCTGCGCGACGACGTGCTGCTGGTGATCGACGCGGCCTATGCCGAATATATCACGGTCAACGATTACTCGGCGGGCGTGGAACTGGTCGAGGCCGGCGAGAATACCGTGATGACGCGGACCTTTTCCAAGGCATACGCGCTGGGCGGCGCGCGGCTGGGATGGGCCTATTGCCCGCCTCCGATCGCCGATGTGCTGAACCGGCTGCGCGCGCCGTTCAATGTCGCCACGCCGGCGCAGGCGGCCGGCATCGCCACTCTCGAGGATACCGCCTTTCTCGCGGTCTCGCGCGATCACAACGCGACCTGGCTGCCATGGCTCAGCGGGCGTATCCGCGAGACCGGCTTGACGGTCTACCCCAGCGTCGCCAATTTCGTGCTGGTGCGTTTCCCCGACGATCCGGAGCGCAACGCCGCGGCGGCGCTCGATTTCCTGAACGCGCGCGGCATCATACCGCGTGAGACCCACGCCAACGGTCTGCCGGGATGCGTGCGGATTACCATCGGGCGCGAGGACGAGATGCGCGCGGTGGCCGCTTCCATCACCGAATTCATGAGCTAAGCGATGGCCGAGAAAATTCTTTTCGAACGTGTTGCGTTGATCGGCATAGGGCTGATCGGATCTTCGTTGGCGCGCGTGATAAAGCGTGACCGCCTGGCCGGCCATATCGTCGCCAGCGCCCGCACCCAGGCGACACTGGACAAGGCGATTGAGCTCGGCATCGCGGATTCGGTGACGACCGACCCGGCCGAGGCCGCGGACGGCGCCGATCTGGTGGTGATCTGCGCTCCGGTGGGGGCCTACGCCGCGATCGCCGAGGCCATCGGACCGCGCCTTAAACCCGGCGCCATCGTATCGGACGTCGGGTCCGTAAAGCAGGCGGCGATCGAGGCCATCGCGCCGCACTTGCCGCCGGGGGTCCACCTGGTGCCCGGCCATCCTATCGCCGGGACAGAGAATTCGGGCCCCGAAGCGGGTTTCGAGACCTTGTTCGAGGGTCGCTGGATGCTGTTGACGCCACCCGCCGGAACCGACGCGGCCGCCATCGAGCGTGTCGCCGAGCTGTGGCGAAGCACCGGCAGCATGATCGATATCCTGGACGCGGCGCATCACGACCACGTTCTGGCGATCACGTCGCACATTCCGCATCTGATCGCCTACACCATCGTCGGCACCGCGACCGATCTGGAAGACCATCTGAAGTCGGAGGTCATCAAATACTCGGCCAGCGGGTTCCGCGATTTCACCCGCATCGCCGCGTCCGATCCGGTGATGTGGCGCGACGTGTTTCTCAACAACCGGGACGCGGTGCTGGAAATGCTGGGGCGCTTTTCCGAAGACCTCACCGGGCTCCAGCGCGCCATCCGGGTCGGCGACGCCGACGCGCTGTACGATCTGTTTGCGCGCACCCGCGAGATTCGCCGGGGCGTGGTCGACGCCGGCCAGCACATACCGCCGACGCCCGACGATGAAGATTAGGCGACCAGGTAACCGATTTCGTTGATCATCCGCGTGATCTTTTCTAAGCCGATAGCGTCGGAATCGTAGGAGACCACGATCTCCTTTTGCTTGAAATCACCGGTGACCGCGCCGATACCCGGCGCCGTCATTAGATAGGCTTCGATGGTCTCGACACACGCGGAGCAATGGATACCGGGCACCGTCAATACGGCCTGTTCGAGACCGGCATTGTGCGACGCGGACGCGATCGGTTTCAGGATGCGCCCGACGAACGAATTCAGCAGCACCGTCGAGACGCTCAGCGCCATCGCGATCATGGCCCAGGACGGATGAACGAGGCCCGTCGTGGCCAGCGGCACGCCGATCCCGTTGAAGAAGAAGGCGAGCGAAAGATTCTGCACCGTCTTGCGATAGCTCGCCGCCCCGATGGAGATCGCATCGGTCACCGCGCCCAGACGCGAGCCGATAAACACCACATCCGAGGATTCGATGGCGATGTCGGCGCCGGCGCCGATCGCCATGCCCACATCGGCCTGCATCAGAGCCGGCGCATCGTTGACGCCGTCGCCCACCATGGCGACCCGGGCGCCGCCTCGTTGCAGCTCCCGGACGATCTCCGCCTTTTGCCGCGGCAAAATCTCGGCATGGACTTCCTCGATACCGGCCAGGCGCGCCACCGCCGCCGCGGTCCTGGGGTTGTCGCCGGTCACCAGCACCGGGACCAGGCCGCGCGCCCGGATATCCGATACCGCTCCGGCGGCGTCGGATCGGAGCGTGTCGGCGATCCCGAGCACGCAAGCGACCTCGTCATCGATCGCCACGACAATCGCGGTATGCGCGCGGGTCTGCTGATCGGCGAGCGCGTGCTCGGCGGACGCTATGACAACGCCTTCTTCCTGGAGAAATCGCGCCGAGCCGACCAGCACGTGCCGGCCTTCGACCAGCGCGCGCACCCCCGCCCCGGTCGCCGACTGGAAGCCGTCGCAATCGGGAACCGCGATCCCGTGGCCCTCCGCGGCATCGACGATCGCGCGCCCGAGGGGATGCTCTGACGGAAATTCCGCCGCCGCCGCGAACCGGAGCGCCGTTTCGCGCCCATAAGGCGGAAACGCGATGATTTCGACGACGCGCGGCTTGCCTTCCGTGATGGTGCCCGTCTTGTCGAGAACCACATGGGTGACGTCCTTGAGGATCTGGAAGGCTTCGCCGGAGCGGATCAGAATGCCACGCTCGGCCGCCATGCCGCCGCCCCGGGTCAACGCCAGCGGGGTCGCCATGCCGAGGGCGCAGGGATAGCCCATGACAAGCACGGTCACCGCCGCATAGATCGCCGTCACCCAATGAGGTTGTTCGGTCCAGCCTTGCGGCGCGAAGCTCCAGAACAATGCCGCCGCAAGCGCGATTCCGAGCACCACCGGCACATAGACCCGCAGCACCCGGTCAACCAGAACCACGATGCCGGGCTTCATCGCCTTGGCTTCCTCGACATGCCGGGCGACCTGGCGCAGGAAGCTGTCCTCGCCGATCCGCGTCACCTCGACGAGCAGCGCGCCGGTCTGATTGATGCTGCCGCCGATCACGTTACTGCCCGCGCTTTTTTCGACCGGAATCGACTCGCCGGTGACGATGGATTCATCGACCGCGCTTTCGCCATCGATGACGCGGCCGTCCACCGGCAGGCGCTCTCCCGGCCGAATGCACACTTGATCGCCGACGGCCACCTCCTCGATGGGGATTTCCCGCTCATCGCCGTCGCGCACCAAGCGCGCGGTCGGCGGCTGGAGATCGAGAAGCTTGCGCACGCTTTCCGAGGCCTTGGTGCGCACAAGCAGCGAAACCCAGCCCGAAAGCAGGTGATAGGCGGTCAGAAAGACGACGATGCCGAAGAAGTCGACCGCCGGGAACCCGACGAACCCGTACCAATCGAGGAAGGGAACGGGCGCGCCGAGCAGACCGCCCATATAGGCGCCGACGACGCCCACGGAGAGCAGCACGTGCTGGTTGGCGATGCCGCGTCTCGCCGCGCCCCAGGCCATGCGGGCAATGCGGCGTCCGTTCCAGCCGTGGACATAGGTGGCGAGTCCCCAGGCGGTCCAGACGTGCCAGTCGCGCATCTGCCACAGATCGAGCCACATGGCCGCCATCGACGCGAACAGGACCACCGCGCCGACGGCGGCCGAGGCGAGGTCCAAGCGTTCACGGCCGATCGCCTCGCGCTGTTCCTCGAAGGCGTGCACCTTGCGCGGATCGCGGATCGTGAACCCGAGATCGCGCAACGTCCGCGTGATGCGGGACTCGTCGATCGTCTCCGGCGAGAACCGGATCAGCGCCTCTTCATGGGCCAGCGAGACATGAACGTCGGCGACGCCTTTTTCACGCCGGAGCGCGCCCTCGATGGAGTTGGCGCAGAACGAGCAGCTCATGCCGCCGATCTTGAGTTGAAGCGTCGACAACGGCGCGCCGGTCATCGCCGTAATGCCCTCAAATGGTCGTCGCCGAGAAACGGATCGGCGGCGCGCTCGCCGCGCAGGGCCAGCATGTTGGCGAGGAACATCGCGCCGGCGCCGCGGAACATGGGGTCGGTGACCGCCCACCGATCCTTCCGCCATGCGACCGCGCCCGCGAATACGGGCGCGACGCCGCTTTCGACGGGATCGGGCAGGCGAGGATGCGCGAAATGCGCGGCGGGCAACCGTTTGCGGTATTCGGCCGCGACCAGGCGAAGCGGGCTTGAGCGCAACATGCCGGCGGCCACGAAGATCGTCTCGAAGAAACGGGGATACAACCGGCGCGCGGTCGCGGCGTCTGCGTCGGAACCATGCCAACGAATGGCGTTGAGCCCGGCGACGACGGCGCCGACGGTCGAGGTGTCGTAGCGCGGCCCGTCATTTCGAAAAACGCCCAGGGTTTCGTCCCAAAGGGGAAGCAAATTTTCACGGAAGCGCCGAGCGGCGGCCCGCCGGTAAACTTCGCCGTCGAACAGTCGGCCCGCCTCGATCAGACCGTAGATCGAAAGTCCGAGATCCTCGAGTGTCGCCGGCGCGGCCTCCACCAGTGCTCCCGCATGGCCGCGCGCGAGATCGAGAGCGGCGCGCCGCCGCTTTGAATCGGGCGCCACAAGCGCGTAACGCGCCAGCGCCTCGATAGCGATCGCGCGATCGCCGGGCTTTGCCGGCGCAAGCTTCGTGACCGCCAGAAATGCTGCATTCAGGAGGTCGCGCGTGTCGGCCGGATCGGTTTTGGCCCGGTAGGCGGCGTGCCAGTAATCCTTGTGATCGTTGGTGGCGGCCCGGATCAGGTTCGCGGCCGACCACAGGACGACCGCCTGGTCGCGGGGCCGCGGCTTGCCCAACGCGCCGTCCGGGCCTCGTGGCGCGAACAAGCCCTCGGCGGTTCGCATTTGTTTGAGAATTGCCGCCGCCTGGGTGCGGGCCTGCGGCAGCATCATTAGGCCCGCCAGCCGGCTCGCCGGGATGTCGTGAAACCGCAGATGAAATTCCGGACTGGTGATCTTGATCAGGGTCCAGCCATGGGCGCCGGGATCGAGTGTCCGGTCGAAGGTCCTTGCATCCCATTGCAGCGTTCGCGGCTCGGCGAAATCGGGCCGGCCTGCGAATTTCGGATCGCCGGCCGCGTAGATCATGCCGCCCATGGGAATATCCGGCATGCGCGGGCGCGCGACGTAGCCGGCGCGCCTGAGCCAGTCGTCACGCTCATAAGCGGAGATGATCTGCGGTTTACCGAGACCGGAGAACATCACGGCGTTGGCCAGATTGGAGAGCGCCGCCCAATAGGCCGCCGTCTCGACGCTTTTGGCGTCGTAATGAAATTCCTGCGCCGGGCCCGCCTGCGGTCGCGCGACCACGAACGCCGCCATGACGAATGCGGCGAGGACTTTTTTCCCGGCCGTGCTCACGCCCATTTCTTCAGATCGACGAACGCGCCGAACCAGATCGACCAGAGACCGAGGATCACGAACACCACACCAGTCCAGAACGGCATGCGCCGGGGCAGCCCGGCCAACCGGTCGAGCTGGCGGCCGATGGGCGGGAACGCGACGGCGAGAACCAGCGGCAACGACAGCGCGAGGCCGAAAAGCGCCAGCGCGACAAACGCTTTGAGGACGGTCGCGGCACCGGCGGCGGCGCCGAACAGCGCGAACAGCGCGAACAGCAGCGGCGCGGCGCAGGCGGGAATATTAAAGCCGAACAGCAGACCGAGCCCGGCCGAGCCCGTCCTCGGCGAAAGCCGTTTCAGGCTCGGGCCAAGCCGGCGCAGGAAAAACCCGGATTTACCCACGAGATATACCAGGCCGAGGATCAGGTAGACGGCGCCGAGAACGATCCAGAAGCCCTGCTGCAATGCGGTGAACGCGGTGCCGAGCAAGGCGGCGGCCACGCCGAACAATCCCGATGACGCCGCCCCGGATGAGCGTGAAGACGATGGTTGCGAGCGTTTTCTCGGCCGACGTACGGTCTTCGAGATGCTTCACGAACAGCAGGTTGGCGCCCATGGAGCAGGGCTCCACGAAACCGATCAGGCCGAGGCCGATCGGCAACAGCACCAGAGCGGTGACCGAATTTTCCAATCCTCAGCTTTCGAGAACGGAAAACCCGGCGCGTTCGACAATCTCCGTGATCCGGTCCGCCGACGTCGCATGCTCGTTGAAGGTGACATTCGCGTTCGCATCGCCGTAGGAAACCTCGGCCGTTCGAATGCCCGTCTCCTTCTCCAGCAAACTATGAATACGATCGGCGCAACCGTCGCAATGCATGCCGTCGATCTTCATGGTCAATGTCCGCATCGCTCTCTCCTCGGCAGTCTTCTTTTCGGATTTCTGCATTTGATACAGGATGAGCGCAAAGAAAACTTTGCGTCCCCTGATCACGATTTCATGACCTGTCGGGGCTTGAACCGGGCAAAAATTAGGCATGAAATGCACATATGACCAACAAGCAACTTCTTTACACCGGGTGCACGGGCACGGTGATCGCGGTGATCTGCTGCTTTACGCCGTTTCTGGTGGTGGTTCTCGGTGCCGTCGGCCTGTCCGCGTGGCTCGGCTGGCTCGATTTCGTGCTGCTCCCGGCGCTGGCGCTATTTCTGATTCTCACGGGCTTTGCGCTCTATCGGATGAAGGCCAAGCCCGATACGGCGTAAATAGCGCTAATCCAGACCGTAAATCCGCGCCGCGTTGCCGCGCATCAGCTTTCGCAGCGGCTCGGGTCGCAGGCCAAGCGCCTCGATGTCGGCGCGAGTGGTCTCGAAGTCGAGCACCGGCCAGTCGGTGCCGAACAGCACCTTGTCTTGACCGTAGGAATTTATGTAGTGGACGAAGGAGTCCGGCCAGTATTTGGGGCGGTGCGCGTCGGAACCGATAAAGACGTTCTCGTGCTTCCAGGCCATGGCGATCATCTCGTCGGTCCAGGGAACGCCCACATGGATGCCGATCAGCTTCAGTTCCGGAAAATCGCAGGCCACCGCATCGAGCGCGATGGGGCGGCCGACGGAACGACGCGGCTGGTCCTTGGCGTAGACCATCGACTGGCCGACCTGCATCTGGATCGGCACGTCGAGTTCCACGCATTTCGCATAGAACGGATAGACTTTCGCGTGATCGGGCGGAATTTCGAACCAGTGGGGATAGAAATGCGCACCGATGAAGCCGAGTTCCTTTACCGCGTGTTCAAGCTCGCGGACCCCCGTCATCCCGTCATTCGGGTCGATACCCGCCATCCCGTAAAGCCGCCCCGGCGCCTGAGACACGGTTTCCGCGATGAGGTCATAAGGAATACGATAGCTCGACGGCAGTCCGACCGGCCCCGCCCGGGTCGCGAACAGAAACGCCTTTTCGATGCCCGCCGCATCCATGCGCGCCAGCAGCGCCTCGACCGTGACGCCGCCAGCGTTATTCTCTGCGACCCCCATCTTGCCGGTTAGGAAGTTTTCCCACCAGCCGCGCCGGTGTTGCAACGCCTCGGGCGTACAGATATTGACCACCGCGTCGATCGCACCGTTTTGCAACGTTCCAACTCCCTCCATTGCCGTCTTGTCCGCGCGCCTTGGCCGCGCCTATCCTACATCCCATGAACCTCGCCGACATCATAGCCAATCACGCGCGGCGGCGCCCCGATCATCCGGCCATCATCGAGGATGGGCGCACCATCGATTATGCCGAGTTCGACGGGCTGATGCGCGGCTGGGCGGCGCATCTGCGGGCGCAGGGCGTCGGGCCCGGCGATATCGTCGGCGTAAACCTGAAGGACAGCGCCGACCACGTGATCGCGCTTTACGCCATCGCCCGGCTCGGCGCGGTGATCATGCCGATGGACTGGCGCTGGTCGCGGGAGGAAAAAGAACGGCTCGCCGGTTTCTTCGACGCGCGGCTGGTCCTGTGCGAACCCGGCGACGAGGCCGCCGGCCCGTGGACAAAGGCCATTATCGACCCGGCATGGCGCGATGCGGTAGAGAACGCGGATGGCGACGCGGGATTTCCCGAAGGCGGCAACCCGCCACTGGTGCTGTCGCTGTCGTCCGGCACGACGGGCACGCCCAAGGGGCCGCTGATTACCCACGACCAGATGTTTGCCCGTTTTATGATCTACTTCGTTTCGCTCGGTTTCAACGAGCGCACGCGCTTCCTGTGCGCCCAGCCGCTTTATTTCGGCGGCAGCCGCGGCTATGCGATGGTTTCGCTTTTCTGCGGCGCGACGGTGGTGATGCACCCTTTGCCCTACGAGGTCGCGGATCTGGCCAGCACCGCGCGGGACGAACGCATCAGCCATCTGTTCCTGGTGCCGACGGTGCTGCGCCGGGTTCTCGACCTGCCCCGCGCCGAAGATGGGGAGCGGTTGCTGGGAGACCTGCAGTGCCTGTTTTCCACCGGCGCGATGCTCCATCCGGAGGAGCGCGCCGATTTACAGGCCCGAATATGTTCGGCCTATCTCAATTTCTATGGCTCGACCGATGGCGGCGGCTGCACCGCGTTGATGCCGGACGATCCGGACGACGCGGCGTCCTCGGTGGGAAGACCGGTATTCGGGACCACGCTGGAGATCGTCGATGACGGTCACGCGGCGTTGCCGGCCGGTGAGATCGGCCGCATTCGCTACCGTTCCGGCGGCACCGCGAGCGGCTACTACAATAACGAGGCCGAAAGCGCCGACGCCTTCCATGACGGTTGGTACTACCCGGGCGACCTCGGCTGGCTGGATGGGCGCGGCTATCTGCATCTCGCGGGGCGCGCCAACGACATGATCATCCGGGGCGGGGTGAACATCTATCCCGCCGAGATCGAGCATGTGCTAGCGACCCACCCCGCCATATACGAGGCCGCGGTGGTCGGCTGTCCCTCGCGGGAGCTTGGCCAGGAGGTCGCGGCCTTCGTGGTGACGCGGGAAGGCGCCGGCGAGACGGACGAAGCGGCGCTCCGGGCTTTTTGCCGCGAACATCTCGCGCGCTACAAGGTCCCGCGCGCCGTGCGATTCGTCGATGAACTCCCCAAGAGCCCGATCGGCAAGGTGCTGAAGAACGAACTTGCCGATCTTTTATAGCGCCAACACCGCGATGCCGGTCGCGATCAGCAGACCGATGGCGACCCGCTTGTAGAGCGTCTCGGGCGCATGGGCGAACAGCCGGGCGCCGGCCCAGCTGCCGGCGACATAGGGCGGGGCCAGCGCCACCACCCGCAACAAGGTCTCGATCCCGATACCACCACCCACCGCGAAGGAGACGACCGTCATGACCGCGACCACGCCGATCGCGATGACGATATTGGCGCGCTGGATGTCAGCCGGCAGGGGGGCGGAGAGAAAATAGAGCGCGACCGGCGGCCCGCCCATTCCGGCGAAACCGGTGATCGCCCCGCACAGCGCGCCGGCGACCGCGCCGGGAACCGCGCCGCGCGGCCCGCGATAGACCCAACCCACTGCCAGCGCCACGGCCACCACCAGCACGATGGCGCCGATAATCTGGCGCACCGTCGCCGGATCGGTCACGAACAGCGCCGCCGCGCCGAGCGGCGTGACGATTACGATGGCCAGCGACATGGTGGCGATTTCGCGCCATCTCACGATCTTAAGCGCGCCTGGAACCAGTGGGATCAAGCCGAACACGCCCGACAGGACGGTCACAACGATGGCCTCAATGGGGCCGAACAGAAGCGACAGCAGCGGCACCATCAGCAACGCGCCGCCGAACCCCGTGTAGCCGTGCAGGATTCCCGCCGCGACCGCGACGACCGCCGCGATCGCGAGATGCCCGTCCAAAAGCGGCGTAATGAGTTCGATCATGCCTTTCCCCGTTGAGCGCCGCCGCCACTATAGTAGGGTTGAACCTGGATGGACGATCAGTGATTTTGGGGCCGGAGACCATGCAAGACAGCGGGGAACAATGAACAACGCCGATCTGATCGTAGCGACACTGAAGGCGGCCGGGATCCGGCACGGCTTCGGCATTCCAAGCGGCAACGTGCTGCCGCTGATCGAGGCTATGCGCACCGGCGGCGTCGACTTCGTGTTGACCGCGCATGAAGGTTCGGCCGGCTTCGCCGCCGACGTTACCGGGCGGCTGACCGGAAGCCCCGGTTTCTGCCTCGCGACGCTGGGACCGGGCGCGACCAACCTCGCGACCGGGGTGGGCTGCGCCTTTCTCGACCGCTCACCGATGATCGCCATCACCTGCAATCTCAATACCGACCAGCTCGGCCGCCGCCTTCAGATGTATATCGACCATCACGCGTTGTTCGCCCCCATCACCAAGGCGAGCCTCGCGCTGCGCGAAGGCAATGTCGCCGAAACGCTGGCCGAGGCGCTGAAGATCGCGCTGTCGGAACCCATGGGGCCGGTGCATCTCGATTTGCCGGAAGATGTCGCGCGCGCCGCCGCGACCGAGGCCATCCCCGCCATTCCCGACGGCGCGCCGGCGGCACCCGCGCCCGATGCGGCGATCGCGGCGGCGGGAGAAATTCTCGGCCGGGCGCGGCGGCCGGTCGCGGTAATCGGCGCCAATGCCATGCGCTTGGCCGACCCGGACGCATTGCGGCGCTTTATCGAAGCGCACGCCATTCCGTTCGCAACCACCACCATGGCCAAGGGCATGATCGACGAAGACCACCCGCTTTCCATCGGCTGCATCGAGCGGGCGCGGCGTCAGGTCCAGCGCGCCTTCATTGCCGATTGCGATCTTGTCATCGGTCTCGGCTACGACACCATCGAGGTCGAATACGAGGCGTGGGCCGGCGCGACACCGGTGCTGCATATCGATCTCGAGGCCGCGGACATCGACAGGACGGTAACCCTGGCGGGCGAAATGGTGGGCGATCTCGCCTCCTCGCTCGAACGGCTCAGCGCGCTTGAACCTTCGGCCAATGACTGGACGGGCGAGATGATCGCGGCCCATCGCGACGGATACCAGACCGCGCTTCGCCCGGCGTGCGAGAATTTCGGGCCGCATCAGGCGATCGACGCGGTGCGCCGCGCGCTGCCGCCCGACGGCGTCCTGGCGTTCGATGTGGGCGCGCATACCCATCAGATCTCAGGCCAATGGGCGGCGCATGCGCCCGGCGAATTTCTTATCACCAACGGCTGGTCGTCCATGGGGTTCGGCCTGCCGGCCGCCCTCGCCGCCAAAATCGCGCGGCCGGAAACGCCGGTGGTGTGCGTCCTCGGCGACGGCTGTTTCCAGATGACCTGCGGCGAACTTGCCGTGGCGGAACGGCTGGGGCTGACCCTGCCGGTGGTGGTTCTCGATGATCGCTGGCTCGGGCTGATCCGCGTGAAGCAGGAACGCAACCAGATGCAATCATACGGCACGCAACTGCATGCGACCGATCCGGGCGCGCCGCCGGCCCATTATTTCGGGGTCCCGGCGATCGGCGTCGCCGACGGCGCGGAACTCGAAGCCGCGCTGGCCAAGGCCCTGACCGCCAACGGGCCGACGGTAATAGAGGCGCGCGTCGATCCCGCGCACTACTCCGAAACCGTATTCGACTAAAACGCCCCGCTCTCTAGACCCGGCCGCCCTTGGGTTCGAGGCCGAGAAGGGCCTGGCCGGCGGATTCGAAATTCCACAGATTCGCCTGGCTCTGCTGGGACACCGCGTACATGTCGCGGAACCGGCGCTCGAAGGAATTAGCCTCGAAGATCGCGTTGGTGCCGGCGGCGCGGAACGCGAACTCGGCTACCTCGCGCGCCTGGTTCATGGCATATGAAATCGCGACCCGTAGCAGCGCGCGCTGATCGAGGGGAAACGGCTCGCCGGCGATCGCGGTTTCCCACGTCGCGCCGGCCATTTCGACCAGATAGGCGCGCGACGATCCCAGCCGGCCCTGGGCCATGGCGACTTCCGACTGGATAATGGGGCTTTCCCTCAGCACGCTGGTAGTGCGGGCCGGGACCTTTTCGGCGGCGAGCGCGATGAACTCATCCAGCATGGCGCGCGCAATACCGAGCGCCACACCGGCAAACGCGATGCCGTAGAACGTGATGAAGGGAATGCGGTAGAGCGGGCCGGTTTCGCGCCGGAAATCATCGGTATCGCGGACGAAGCTGTGGGACTCGGGCACGAACAAATCATCGACCGTGTAATTATCACTGCCCGTTCCCTTCAGCCCGACGACCCGCCACACGTCGTCCATGGTCGCGGCCGAGATGGGAAACAGCACGGTGCGGTCGACCGGCTTGCCGCCGGCGCCGAGACGCTGCGTCCCGTCCGCCTCGAAAACCGCGCAATGGGCGCCCAGCCAGGTCGCGTGGCGGCTGCCGCTGGCGAATCGGAACTGGCCTGAGACCCGGAAACCGCTGTCGGCGGCCACGACCCGCGCCGAAGCGCTGGTCGGCCCCCAGGCGAGCGCCGCGTTGGGCGCGCCGAACACGTCGCGCGCGACGTCGGGATCGAGATAGCCCGCGGCCAGCGAACAGCCGATCAGCTGACCGAGGCACCAGGCGGTGCTGGCGTCGGCGCCCGCGACGATTTCGAGGACTTCCATGACCTCCAGCGGCGTCGCCTCGCCGCCGCCCAGCGAGCGCGGCAGGCACATGCGGAAAAGTTCCGCATCGTGCATCGCGGCGACAACATGGTCGGGGACCTGCCGGTCCGCTTCGGTTTGTTCGGAGGCCTCGCTGATCAGAGGCGCAACGCCGCGCGCCCGCGCGACCCAATCGACTTTCCCGCTTTCCACCATCGCCTCGTTTCGTTTCTTGATTTCTTGTTCCATGGGACTCGTCGATGACGCGGGCCCGGCTACCAGGTCTTGGGCACCGGGTTTTCGATGGCGTCTTCCAGCGATTTCACGCGATGGAACTGTTCCGGCGGGCGCTTGCGGCCGGAGCCGTCGATCTGGTCCATGCCGCAGTAAAGCTCGAACTCGAACCCGTCGGGATCGCGGAAGTGGAGGCTGATATTGCAGCCCGCCCCCTTGCGCCCCTCGAACACCACCGGAATGCCGTTGAGTTTCAGGAAGTCGCGGGTTTCCAGCAGGACATCGGCGTTTTCCACCTCGAAGGCGAGATGTTCCATTTTCAGCGCCGTTCCGGGCGCGGCGCGGCCCGCCGCCTTGCCGGGCTTCAGCCCGATCGCGTGATGATCGGCGCCGCACCGGAAGAACACCATGCCCATTTCGTTGCGGTCGATTTCCTCGAACCCCATTACCTCGCGCCAGAACTTCGCCGTACGCTCGACATCGCTGACCTCATAGACCAGATGACCCAGCTTCTTGGCCTTGATCGGCGATTTTCCCCGATAGGTTTCAGGATGAGTGGTGCTTGAGTTGTTCATCGCATCCTCCGGTTAACTGCTCGGCGCTGTCCGTCCGCTATTCGATCGGTATAAAGATACAATGGCGCAGCTTGCCGTCGACGGCCTGCGACAAATGGCCCTTGCCGGTGGTGTCCTCGACCAGGATCACCTCGCCGGCGCCGATTACCCGCGCCTCGCCGTCGCAGGCGGTGATTTGCACCCCGGCGTCGAGATTGACGATGTATTGGCGGCGCGGCGCGGGATGCCAGTCGAGTTCATATTCCGCCGGGACCTGGCGAAATATGATGCCGGTCGCGGGCAGCCGGTCTGACAGCCGCCCGCTGCGCGTTTCCTGGGTCCATTCAACCTCGATATCGCGCCAGTGGGACTGGCCGTTTTCGTCTTCATAAAGATTGTGTATGCGCATTCAAGCCGTCTCCCTCTTCTCACCGCCATCCTGTCAAAGGGTCCGCCGCGCGACAACCGCTCTAGACATCGGGCGGCTCGGCTTCCATTTCGGCGGCGTGGCGGCGGACCGCGGGAATAACCGAAATCACCACCATGAAGGCGATGCAGGCCGCCCCGGCCAGCGCCCAGCGCAAACCCACCATCTCCGCGACCCAGCCCAGCAGCAACGCGCCCAGCGCGGGCGAACCGACGCTGACGGCCGCGTTGAAACTGATCACCCTGCCCCGCATCGCGGGCGCGCTCATGTTCTGCACCAGGCTGTAGGCCCCCACATGGCCGGCCAGCAGCATCATGGACATCAGCGCGATAACGCCCAGCGCCAGCGTAAACGACTCGGTCGCGGTGAACATGACAAGCCCCAGGGCGGCGCAGCTCATCCCGGTCAGCATGATCCGCACCAGGCCCCGGGTGCGGCCCCGGAAGACCAGGAACAGGGCGCTGGTCAGCGCGCCCAGTCCGGCGGCCGAGGTCAGCGCCGCCAGCCCCTCGGCGCCGCGCCCAAATACCTCCGCCGAGAAACCCGGCAGCAACTCGGTATAGGGCCGGATCAACACGCCGCTGGTAAAGGTCAGCAACAGCAGCAGACGCAACGACGGGTTGCCCGCCAGATAACGGAATCCCTCGCCGATATCGGCGAGAATGCGCCGTTCCTTGCGGTCTTCGTCTGGTGGCGGGCGATGGCGGATCAGGAAGATCATCGTCGCCATCCAGACCGTCGTGCAGCCGAACAGTCCGATCGATGCGCCGGCGCCGAAATTCGAGATTAGCAGCCCGGCGATCACCGGGCCGACAAAGGCTCCGACCTGGAAGGTGGTGGAGTTGAAGGCGATCGCCGCCGATATGTTCTGGCGGCCGACCAGCTGCGGGATCAGCGCCTGGCGGGCCGGGAATTCGAAGCCGAACATGGCCCCCTGCAGGACGCTGAGGGTCAGGAGTAACGCCACCGTCATCTCGCCCATGGACGCCAGCGCCGCCAGCGTGAGCGTCACGATACCGCCCCCCGTTCCGGCGATGAGCGCCGCGCGGCGGTGGCCGTAATGATCGGCCAGCGCGCCGGCCAGCGGCGCGATCAGCATCACCGGGATCATGCCGGAAAAGGCGACGATTCCCAGCCAGCCGGCCGATCCGGTAAGCTCCCAGGTCAGCCAGCCGAGCCCCAGCCGGTTGCCCCACCAGCCAAACACATGGGCGACATGGCCGCAGGCATATAGGCGGTAATCACGGCTCGAAAGCGCGCGTCCAAAACCGCCGAGAAGCTCGGGGCGGATGTGAAAGATGCGGCTCGACAGGCTCAAGCGATGATCCGGTGTCACGACGATCGGGCGTGGCGGATCATAGCACCCTAAGAGCCGCGAGATGGACAGTCGCGATCCGCGACCATAGGATTTAAAAAATATTATGCGCGAGGGGAAACCAATGCCGGACACTGGCAACGACGCGGCGACTTTGTTTGAGCGCGCGACCGCGCTCGCGCCCATTCTCGCCGACCGCGCCGTGAAAACCGAAAACCTGCGTCGATTGCCGGACGAAACTGTCGCCGATATCAAGGCGGCGGGTCTGCACCGGATGGGCCAGCCGGCCCGGTTCGGCGGATCGCAACTGGCGCTCGACCATATCGTCGACATCGTGGCGGCGCTGGCGCGGGGGTGCGCCTCGACCGCCTGGGTCAATGCGGTCTATTGCGATCATTCAATCATCGTCGGCATGATGGATCCGGCGGCGGCGGACGATGTCTGGGCCGACAATCCAGACGCCGCCGTTTCGGCCGGCTTCTTCCCGTCCGGCACCAACGAACGCGCCGAGGGCGGCTGGCGGCTGTCCGGGACGTGGGGCTTCGCCAGCGGCTGCGATCACGCCGACTGGCTGCTGCTGGGCAGCGTCATGCCGGACGCGGACGGCGCGCCCGCCCCGCATCTCTGCCTGATGCCGCGCGAAGACGTGGAAATCGACGATAACTGGCATGTGCTGGGTCTCGCCGGCACCGGGTCCAAGAACATCGTGGTCGACGGCGGCTTCGTACCCGACTATCGCATCGTGCCGCTGTCGGCGGTGCGCGACGGCTGGGAGGCGCGTGGCCGCCCGGACGTGGTGCCGGTGCACCGCCTGCCGCACGTCACCACGGTCCCCTTCCTGTTCGACGCGGTGGCGCTCGGCATCGCCGAAAGCCTGCTCGACGATTTCGTCGCCGACATGGGCGAGCGCACCTCGTTCGGCGCGCGCGTCGCCGACTACGCCACCTTGCAGATGCATGTCGCCCAGGCGTCGGCGGAAATCGACTGCGCGCGGCTGCTGATCAAACGCGACACGGCGGAAGCAATGGCGATGATGGTCGAGGGCGACATGCTGGGCCTTGACCAGAAGGGCCGCAACCGGCGCGACATGGCCTATGCCGGCAAGCTGTGCCGCGAGGCCGTCGATCGCCTGTTCGTCGCCTCGGGCGCGCATAACATTTTTTCCGACAGCATCGTGCAGCGGAAATTCCGCGACATGCGCGCCGCCGGCAATCATATCGCGGTCAACTGGGACGTCGCCGGCACCACCTACGGCCGGATCGCCTTCGGGCTCGATCCGAACTCGCCGCTGATCTGAGCAACGTTGATCGTCGCGCCGCCGGGGGGTACGCTCCGGATAGCGCGACCAAACAACAGGAGGGTGATATGGCTCAGGAACCGTTGGCCAAGTTGGGAAACTTCTTCCACATCTATGATTTCCGGGTAAAGGCGGGGTGCGAGCAGGAGTTCATCGACAAGTTCGTCGAGTTCGATTACTCGGAGGGGAACCCGATGCATAAATCCCCGGCCCAGGTGAAGGACGGCGTGCTGTTGCGCCACACCGAGGACCCGCAACGCTTCTACCTGATCGCCGAATGGGCCGACGTGGGGGAACACGCGCGCATCCTGGTCGAGCTCAAGGAACTGCATCCGGAATTCGTGGGGCTGATCGAGGATGCCGACAAGGGCGCGTTTACGCCGGAATATGCCGAGGTGGTGAGTTCCACCCCGCGGGCAATCCTCGACGCGGCCGCCGCCGAATAAGACCGCCTAGAACCAGTCTTCCTCGAATTCCATGACCAACTTGGCGCCGGCCATGATGGTGGTCGCCAGCGACGACGTCTGCGGCAGGATGTTTTTCATGTAGAAGCGCGCGGTGGCGAGTTTGGCCGCGTAGAATTCCGGCGCATGGCCGTTGGGCTGTTCGAGCGCGACTTTGGCCATGCGCGCCCACATAAACCCGAGCGCCACCAGCGCGAAGAAGCGCAGATAGTCCGACGCCGCCGCGCCGGCCTCCTCGCGGTCGCGCAACCCTTCCTGGGCGACCCAGATCGTCGATTGCTGCAACCGGGCGAACGATTTGGCGAGCGGCATCACATAGTCGGCCAGCGCCGCGTCCTCCATGTTCTCCTCGATAAAGGCCGCGATCGGATGGAAGAAACGGCGCAGCAGCCGGCCGGCGTGCTGGCCCATCTTGCGGCCCACCAGGTCGAGTCCCTGGATGCCGTTCGCGCCCTCGTAGATCTGCGCGATACGCGCGTCGCGCACCAGCTGCTCCATGCCGGTCTCGCGGATATAGCCGTGTCCGCCGAATATCTGCACGCCCATATTGGCGGCGTCGAAACCGTGATCGGTGAAAAACGCCTTCACCACCGGCATCAGCAACGCCGATAGATCCTCGGCCTCCTGGCGACGCTCGGAATCGGGATGGCGTTCAGCCACGTCCAACTCCATGGCGGTCCAGATGGCGAGCGCGCGGGCGGCCTCGGTGCAGGCCCGCATGGTCATCAGCTTGCGGCGGATATCGGCGTGCACGATGATGGGGTCGGCCGGCTTGTCGGGATGTTTGACGCCGGAGATCGAACGCCCCTGAAGGCGCTCCTTCGCATACACCACGGCCGACTGATAGGCGGTCTCGGCAAGCCCCAGCCCCTGGACGCCGACGCCGAGACGGGCGGTGTTCATCATGGTGAACATATAGCGCATGCCCTTGTGCGCCTCGCCCACCAGATAACCGGTCGCGTCGTCGAAATTCATCACGCAGGTGGACGACGCCTTGATGCCCATCTTGTGCTCGATCGCGCCGCACGCCACGCCGTTGCGCGCGCCAAGACCGGAATCGTCGCCGACCATGAACTTGGGCACGATAAACAATGAAATACCGCGGGTGCCGGGCGGCGCATCGGGCAGCTTCGCCAACACCAGATGGATGATGTTCTCGGTCAGATCGTGCTCGCCGGCCGAGATAAAGATTTTGGTGCCGGTAATGCCGTAGGAGCCGTCGCCCTTGGGCTTGGCCTTGGTGCGGATCAGCCCGAGATCGGTGCCGCAATGGGGCTCGGTCAGGCACATGGTGCCCGACCACGCGCCGTCGACCAGCTTGGGCAGATACACGGCCTTCTGGGCGTCGTCGCCATGCAGCGCTAGCGCGTTATAGGCGCCGTGGGTAAGACCGGGATAGGTGCCGAAGCTGAGATTTGTCGAACACACCAGCTCGTCGAGCAGCACCTGAACCGTGGTGGGCAGCCCCTGGCCGCCATATTCGGGATCGCAGGCAAGCCCCGCCCAGCCGCCCTGGACGAAGGCGTCATATGCTTCCTTGAAGCCCTTGGGCGTGCGCACCACGCCGTTCTCGAAGGTGCAACCTTCCTCGTCGCCCGAGGCGTTCAGCGGCAACAACTCGTTCTCACAGAACTTCGCGCCCTCCTCCAGGATGGCGTCGACGAGATCGCTGGTGCCTTCCTCAAAGCCCGGCAGACTGGCGACCGTCGCCTCGTAATCGAACAGCTCGTGCAGCACGAAACGGATATCGTCGAGCGGCGCGCGATAGGTCAGCATGGCGTTCGCCTCAGTTCCTGAGCGGTTTGCCGGTCTCGAGCGTATGCTCGACACGGGCCAGCGTGGGCGGTGTCCGGATCAACTCCATGAACCCATCGCGTTCGAGCTCCAGGATGCGTTCGGGGAGAACCGGTTCGGTAATATCGGCGTCGGGGCCGCCGGTCAGCACGCCGGCCAGCACGGTGGCGACCGTCTGATCATGTGGCGTCGCCACGCCTTTTGCGAGAAAATCGCGCACCGCGAGGCCGAGCGCGGCGCGGCCCGTCGGCCCCGGCAGCGACAGCGGCACGGGTTCCATGGGCTGGTAGCCGTCGACCATATGGAGGGCGCGCGCCTTCGCGTCGGCCAGCAGCCTTTCACGGTTGAAGGTCACGCCGTCGGAAGCGCGCAGGAACGAAAGCTCGCGCCCTTCGAACGCCGATGTCGCAACCTTGGCCATGGCGATGGTCTCGAAGGCGGCGGCGATCGCCGGCATCGGGCCGCCGGGGCATTTTGGATCGGCGGCGAGCCGGGTCAGCATCTCCTTGCAGCCACCCCAGCCGGGCACCACGCCGACGCCGGCCTCGACCAGCCCGATATAGGTTTCCGCGTGGGCCTGCACCGCGTCGGCCCACAGCACCACCTCGCAGCCGCCGCCGAGCGCGAGCCCGGACGGCGCCGAGATCACCGGGAACGGCGCGGCGCGCAGCCCGGCCAACGTTTGCTGGCCCTGCTCGACGATGCCCTCGATCATCGGCCACATGGCGGTATTCGCCGCGAACAAAGCGAGCCCGAGATTGGCGCCGGCGCAGAACTGTTCACCCTCGTTGTAGATCACCAGCGCCTTGAAATCCTTCTCCACGATGCCGATCGTCTTTTGCATCATGGCGAGGCTGTCGGGGTCGATCGCGTTGAGCTTGGTATGGAATTCAAGACACGCCACGCCGTCGCCGATGTCCCACAGGCTGGCCGAGCCGTTGCGCGTGACCGGTTCCGCGCCGAGCTTGATATCGGCCAGCAGAAGAACGCCGTCGCCACGGTCTATGTCGTGATAGTTGCCGTCGGCATCGAGATATTGGCGGCGGCCGTCGTGGACGCGATAGAAACCACCCGCTTCCGCGGCGGCGGCCAGCAACGGCGGGATATCGGCCCCGTCGGCGGCGAGCCGGTCGGCGAAATATTTCGCGCCGAGCCGGTCGATCAGCTCGAACGGGCCGTATTTCCACGCATAACCAAGCTGCATCGCGCGGTCGACGGCATGGATATCGTCGGCGATCTCGGGCACCAGCGAGGCCGCGTAGACGAGCGTGCGACTGAGCACCGCCCAGGCATATTGGCCGCCCTTGTCGTCATGCTCGACCAGCGCCCTGAGCCCGCTTTCCTTCGAGGCATCGAGGCTCGCGAGCGTCGGTCGCACGGCCGGCGCATAGGCGCCGGTGGCGAGGTTGATCGCCTCCTTCACGCGTCCGCCGCCCTCGGTGTTGAGGCGATAGAACCCGCCGTTCCCCTTGCGGCCGATCTGGCCCGCCGCGATCATCTTGTCGACGATGGGCAGATCCATGCGGATGTCGTGATAGGGATCGTCGGCCGCCAGCGTTTCAGCGAGGCTCTGGTCGACGCGCGGCAAAAGATCGATCCCCACCAGATCGAGCAGCCCGAAGACCCCGGATTTTGGAACGCCGATCGGCCGGCCCATCACCGCGTCGGCCTCCTCGACGGAAAGCCCGCGTCCGATCGCCGCGCCGGCGGCGCAGCGGATCCAGAACGAGCCGATGCGGTTGGCGATGAAACTCGGCGTGTCGTTGCACATCACCACGCCCTTGCCGAGGCGGAGATCGGCGAACGCGCGCACGGTCTCGACCGCGTCGGCGCGGGTCTGGGGCCCGGCGACCAGCTCCAGCAACCGCATATAGCGGGGCGGGTTGAAGAAATGGGTGATCAGGAAATCGCGCGCGAAGCTTTCGGGCATGCCATCGACCAGCCGCGCGACGGTCAGCGTCGAGGTATTCGACGAGACGATCGAGCCCGGCTTGCGCTTGGCCTCGATGCGTTCATACAGATCGCGCTTGATGGCGAGATCCTCGACCACCACCTCGATGATCCAGTCAACCTCGGCGAGACGGTCGAGATCGTCTTCGAGATTGCCGGGGCTCACCAGCCGCGCCGCGCGCTTGGTCATGAAGGGGGCGGGCTGGGTCTTCAGCATGGCCTTGATGGCGTCCGCGGCGAGCGCGTTGCGATTCGACTTTCCGTCCGGCACCACGTCCAGCAACAGCACGCGCACGCCCGCGTTGGCGAGATGGGCGGCGATGCCGGCGCCCATGACGCCGGCGCCGATTACGGCGGCGCGTTCGATATTCATCAGGCTGCCTCGAGGATGGTGGCGATGCCCTGACCGCCGCCGATGCACTGGGTCGCCAATGCGAACTGCTTGTCCTCGCGTTTCAGCAATCCGGCCGCCTTGCCGGTGATGCGCGCACCCGTGGCGCCCAGCGGGTGACCCAGCGCGATCGCGCCGCCGTCGAGATTGATCCGCGCGCCGTCGATGCCGAGATCGTCCATGCAGGCGATGGCCTGGGCGGCGAACGCCTCGTTGAGCTCGACCAGATCGATATCGCCGATCTTCAGCCCGGCGCGGTCGAGCGCCTTGGTGGATGCGGCGACCGGCCCGATTCCCATGATCTCCGGCGCGCAGCCCGCAACCGCGATCGAACGCAGCCGGGCGATGGGTTTTATGCCATGGGCCTTCGCGTAATCGCCGGACACCACCAGCACGGCGGACGCGCCGTCGGTCAGCGGCGATGATGAGCCCGCGGTCACCGAGCCGTCGGCCAGAAAGGCCGGGGCGAGACCCGCGAGTCCGTCGGCGGTGGATTCGCCGCGAATGCAGCCGTCGCTATCGACCGCGTGGCCGTTGACCGGGATCGGTACGATTTCTTCCGCGAATTTGCCGGCATCGCGCGCGGCGGCCGCTTTTCTCTGGCTGTCGAGCGCGATCTCGTCCTGACGCGCGCGTGATATCTGATACTTGGCGGCGAGGTTTTCCGCCGTCTCGCCCATCGAAATATAGGCCGCCGGCATACGGTCGTTGAGGCCCGGGTGCGGCATCGGATTGAAACCCGCCATGGGCACCCGCGACATGGATTCGACCCCGGCGCAGATGAAGGCCTCGCCCACGTCCATCTGGATCGCGCCGGCCGCCATATGGATCGCCTGCATGGAAGAGCCGCAGAACCTGTTGACCGTGGTGCCCGCGACGCTTTGCGGCAGATCGGCCAAAAACGCCACCAGCCGGGCCATGTTCAGCCCCTGCTCGCCTTCCGGAAAGGCGCAGCCGACGATCAGATCCTCGATATCGGCGGGCTCGATGCCGGTCTTTTCCACCAGGCCGCGCACGACCTGGGCGGCCATCTCATCGGGCCGGACCCGCGTAAGCTCGCCCTTGGCGGCAAAATGGAACGGCGAGCGGAGATATCCCGCGATCATCACGTCTTTCTGCATGGCGTGGACTTCCTTGCAATGCGCGCCGGGCACTTCCCGGGCGGTTCCGCCGGATCATCGGCGAAACTGATTTACGAAATTTTAACGCTGATCGCGCGCGGACCGGATTTTGGCGTTTGGCTTCAAAGGTGTAAGTTTGCGGCGATCGAGACACCGGGAGGTATAATAATGAGCCGTTTGCCGATTTCCATGACGTTCTGGGACTATGACCGGGTGCAGGCGCTGGCCGACGGGCGCGTCGGCATCGAGGGCTGCGATCCGGTCCATTTCAACCTCGATATTCACGACATTTTCTTCCGCGCCATCCGCAATCAGGAGTTCGACATAACCGAGATGTCGTTCTCGTCCTACATGATGATGGTGGCGCGGGGTAACCCGCCCTATCGCGCGATCCCGGTGTTCCTGTCGCGCATGTTCCGCCATTCGGCGATCTATATCCGCACCGATCGCGGCATTGAGACGCCGGAAGACCTGAAGGGCCGCGAAATCGGGGTTCCGGAATACCAGGTCACCGCGGCGCTGGTGGCGCGCGGCATGCTGTCCGACGAATATGGCGTGAAGGCCGCCGATATCCATTGGCGCACCGGCGGCATCGAGGATCCCGGCCGGCCCGAAAAACTCACGCTCGACCTGCCGCCCGAGATCGAAGTCACGCCGATTCCCGCCGACAAATCCCTGTCCGGTATGCTGGCCGACGGCGAACTGGACGGCATGGTCACGCCATTGCCGCCGTCATGCTTCACGGGCGGCGCGCCCAATGTGGGGCGCTTGTTCCCCAATTTCCGCGACGACGAGAAAGCGTACTGGAAGAAGACCGGCTATTTCCCGATCATGCATGTCTGCGCGATCCGTTCCTCGCTGGTCGAGGAATATCCCTGGCTGGCCGGCAACGTGTTCGAGGCCTTCGAAAAGTCCAAGGCGATCGCCATGCCGAGGCTGCGCAATTACGGCGCGGTGAAGGCGACGGTGCCGTGGCTCGCCGCCGAGGTCGACGAGACCATCGCGCTGATGGGCGAGGATTATTGGCCCTACGGGTTCGAGGAAAACCGCATCGCGCTGGAAAACGCGACGCGGTACTCGTTCGAACAAGGCCTGAGCGACCGCAAGCTCGACATCGAGGAGCTTTTCGTGCCGTCCACCATGGAGCAGTCGAAAAGCTGACGGGCGTTAATCCGCGCCCGACTTTTTCGTCGCCTCGTTCAGCAATTGCTCGAGCGCCTCGTAGGGCTGGGCGCCGACCACGCCGTAGCCGCCGGCCACGAAGGTGGGCACGCCGGTGACGCCCAGGCTGCGCGATTTCTCCCAATCGGCGTCGAGCGCGTCCTTGAAGCTGCGGCTTTCCAGCACCTCGCGCGCATCCTCGACCGAAAGGCCGACCGCGCCGACCACGTCCAGCAGCACGTCCACGTCGCCGATATTGCGGGTATCGACGAAATAGGCCCGGTAGAGCGCATCGTGCAGCGCCTCGCCGCCGGTCTGGGTGTCGGCCCACTTGCCGAGTTCCTGGGCGAGGCGGCTGTTATAGGTGTGGGTGCGCTTGCCGTAAGGCAGCCCCTCGCCGTCCATCAGACCCTTCATGCGCTGATACATGGCTTCCGGGTCCATGCCGCGTCCGGCATAAAGCTCCGCCATCGAATTGCCCTCGGCGGGGGTCTCCGGGTGCAGCGGAAAATGCACCAGGCGGATTTCGACGTCGTGGTTTTCCTTGAGCTTTTCAATACGCACGGTACTGAGATAGCACCAGGGTCAGACGTAGTCGGTGAACATCTCCAATACGATCGGATCGGCCATTTGCTAGGCTCCCGCTTGATGAAACTCGGCCCAAACTGCCATGTCGGCGACGGCGCGACAAGCGGGCTTAGATGCAACCCGACTCACGCAGCTTCACGATTTCGTCGGCGCCATAGCCCAGCTCGGCGAGAATTTTATCGGTATCGGCGCCAAGTTCGGGCGGCGGCGCGGCCGCGTCCGAACGTTCCCCGTCCATGCGAAACCCCGCGCCGGCCACCGAAACATCGCGCCCGACGCCGGGGACATCGGCGTAGCGCCGCACCAGACCGCGCGCCGCGATTTGCGGCTGGGTAAGCGCCTCGGGCAGCGACAGCACGCGCCCCGACGGCACGCCCGCCGCGTTCATCGCCACCTCCCACTCCACCGCCGGCAGCGCCGCCTCGATCTCGACGCGCAACGCCTCGCGGTTATCGAGTCGGGCGCCGCGCGCGTGGAACCGTTCGTCGGCCGCGAGGTCGGACCGGCCGATCACGCGGCACAGCGCCTCGTACTGACCCTGCTGGTTGGCGGCGATGTTGATCAACCCGTCGGCGGTGCGGAACGCGCCGGACGGGCTCGCGGTGAAATTATCGTTGCCGATCCGTCCGGGCGTCCTGCCCGCGATCAGATGGTTCGAAACCGTCCAGCCCATGGCCGCCATCAGCGATTCCAGCATGGAGACATCGATGAACGCGCCGTCGCCGGTGGCGGCGCGGCGCACCAGCGCGCTGGCGATCGCGAACGACGCGGTCAGCCCGCCGACCGTGTCGGCGACCGGGAAGCCGGCGCGCAGCGGCCCCGAATTGTCGTCGCCGGTCACGGACATCGCGCCGGAAAGCCCCTGGACGATCTGGTCATAGGCCGGATTGGCGGCGGTCGGCCCGTCCTGACCGAAGCCGGAGATGGCGCAGTAGATAAGGTCGGCGCGGATCGCATTCAGCGCCTCGAAGCCAAGCCCGAGCCGGTCCATCACGCCGGGGCGGAAGTTTTCGACCACCACGTCGGCGGTCGCCACAAGCCGTTCGAACGCCTCCCTGGCCATTCCCGATTTCAGGTCGAGGGTCATGGATTTCTTGCCGGCGTTCTGGGCCAGGAACGACGACCCCATCAGATTTTCGATCAACTCGGGATCGGCGCCCAGCCGGCGCGCGAGATCGCCCTCGCCCGGCCGTTCGATCTTGATGACCTCGGCGCCCTGAAGCGCAAGCTGATAGGCGCAAAACGGTCCCGCCAGCACGTTGGTGAGATCGAGAACCCGGATGGCGTCGAGGGGGCCGGTCATGGCTCAGGGCAGCCGCACCTGGGGGGTGTCGCTTTTCTGTTCACCGGAAACGAATTTCGCCAGCGCCTCGTGGAAATAAGGATGGCGCACCGATTTCATGACGTTCTGGATTTCGTATTCGGTGGCTTCCTCGACCGAGCGCCGCCAGCCGGTGTGGAAACTGTCGCGCGCCATCGCCTGGAGATGGGTGGGACCGGCGGCGAGGTCGCGGGCGACGGACTCCACATTGGCGGCGAAATCGGCATCTGAATAAGCCCGGTTGGCGACGCCCCATTCGACAGCGTCGGCGGCGGACAGCGTACGGTTGGTCATCATTAGTTCGAAGGCGCGCCGCCAACCCACCACCTTGGCCAGCGAATAGCTGGTGGTGGCGTCGTTGGCGAGCCCGATGGTGTGCCAGGCGCACAGGAAGCGCGCTTTCTCGTGGCAGATCACCATGTCGGAACACAGCGCCATGCCGAGCCCGACGCCGGCGGCCGCGCCGTTGACGGCGCACAGCACCGGGCGTTCGATACGGACGATCTTGTGCATCGCCTGGTGCCACCACATGGCGGCGAGCCGGAAATGCTCGGCGATCGCTTCGGTGTCGGCGCCGTCGAGCGGCACCTCCTTGAGATTAAAGCCGGTGCAAAAGGATTTGCCGGCGCCGGTCAGCAGCACCACGCCGACATCGTCGCGCGTCTCGCACGCGCACAGCGCATCAAGAAATTCCTGAATGCCGGCGACGGTCAGCGCGTTGCCGTATTGCGGCAGATTCAACGTGATGCGCCCGACGCCGTCGGTCACGTCGAACAGAATGGTCTCGTAGGTCTTCTCGGCCATACCGCGTCTCCCTCTATCGGTCGGGCGACAGCATAGCCTCTCTGCCTACCCGGCGGCGAGCCTGGCAGCGATGCGGCTGGCGAGCGCGCCGACCACGCGGCGGCGGTACCATGGCGCGACGGTGGTGGTCTTCATGGGCTTGGCCTGCTTGCGGACCTCTTCGCGCAACGCGTCCAGCGCCTCGGAATCCATTTTCTTGCCGTGCCAGGAGTCCAACCCTTTCACCATCATCGGCATGGGATTGACCCCGGTCAGCGCGATGGACAGCGTCTCCACATTGCCGTCCTTCATGGCCAGCGCGACCGCGGCGCCGGCCAGCGGGAAGTCGATCGAGCCGCGCACCCGCGACTTCACATAACCCGACGCCAGCCCGGCGGTCGATTTCGGCAGGCGCAGCGCGACCAGCAATTCGCCCGGCTGGAGCGCCAGATGATCGAGGCCGTCATTGCGGTAAATCTCACCCAGCGGAACGCGCCGTGTCCCCTCGGGACCCGAAAGTTCGACTTCTGCGCCGTGAATCAACGCCGCCGGCGCCACGTCACCCGAGAACGCCGCGAAGCAGCGTTTGCCGCCCGGCGCCACATGACAGATCTCGCCCCGATGCTTCAGGCAGTAATCGTTCGACGAGCGCCACCATTCGGACTGGTTGTAATAGATGCAGCGCGTATCGAGACAGAGATTGCCGCCGACCGTGCCGTAGCGCTGATGGGTGGGCCCGGCGACCGCGCGCGCCGCGTCGGCGACGGCCGCATAGTCTCGTTGCAGGTCGGCATGCGCGGCCAGCGTGTTCAGCGTGACCGCAGCCCCGATGCGCAATCCGTCGCCGTCGGCGCGGATTTCCTTGAGCTCGGCGATCGCGGTGAGGTCGATCAGCGTTTCCGGCGCCTCGATGCCGCGGCGGATATTGACCACCATGTCGGTGCCGCCGGCGAGATAGCGCGCCGCCTCGGCCCCGGCGCGTAGACCCACCGCTTCTTCGACGCTTTCCGGCCGGTGCAGCTTGAAGGATGGCATATACTCCATTACGCGGCCCCCCCATTCCCAGAGCGGCCGGCGCGTTCCTCACGCTCCTTTTTCTCCAGCATCTCCATCAGCCGGTCGGGAGTCAGCGGCAGTTCGGTGGCGCGCACGCCGACGGCCTGGGCGACCGCCGAGGTCAGCGCCGGCAGGAAACAGGCCAGCGAGGTCTCGCCGGCTTCCTTGGCGCCGAAGGGCCCGTTGGGATCGTCGCTCTCCACGTAGAAGGTTTCGATGGGCGGTGACTCGACAAACGTCGGCACGCGGTAATCCAGCATGTTGCCGTGGACGTTGAGCCCTTCGTGATAGCGCGTCTCCTCCGACAGCGCCTGGCCCATCCCCATCCACACCGAGCCCTCGATCTGGCCCTCGACGGCGAGCGGATTCAGCGCCCTGCCTACATCCTGGGCGATCCAGATTTTTTCCACCGAGACCTCGGCGGTGTCGGGATCCACCTCGACCTCGACCACCACCGCGGCATAGGCAAACGCCATGGTGCCGCCGATCGCGCCGCCGCGATATTTGGTGGTGCCCCAGCTTTCCGGGATGGTGTCGAAATTGCCCTTCACGGTGATGGTGCCCTCGCCCTCCAGCGCCGCCATCACCACCTCGTCGAAGGTCAGCCCTTCGTCCTGGGTGCCGGCGCGATAGACCTCGCCCAGGCATTCCACGTCCTCGGGCCGCACTTCGAGCTTGCGCGCCGCCGCCTCGATGAACACGGTTTTGAGGTTGTTGGCGGCGTCGATGGCGGCATTGCCCACCATGTAGGTGACGCGCGAAGAATACGAGCCGTTATCCTTGGGCGTGATCGCCGAATCCGACGCGATGATGCGCAGCCGCGACATGCCGACGCCCAGCACATCGGCGACGCACTGGGTGATCACCGTCGACGATCCCTGGCCGATCTCGGCGGCGCCGGTCAGCACCGTGATGGAACCGTCGAAATCCACTTTCAGGTGGATGGTCGCGTGCGGCTCGCCGGTCCAGTGCTTGGGCTTGGAGGCGCCGGAGATATAGTGCGAACACGCCATGCCGAGCCCGCGATTGGGGCCGAGATTGGCGCGCCGTTCTTTCCAGCCGCTCTCGCGCTCGACGATGTCCATGCATTCGGACAGGCCGTAGGAATTCACCATCAGATCGTTGGCGGTGAAGCACGGCGCGGTCAGCAGATTGGCGCGCCGGACGGCGAAGTGATCGAGACCGAGCTCGTCGGCCATCTCGTCCAGCAGGCTTTCGAAGGCGAAGCGCGGGTTGACGGTGCCATGGCCCCGAAAAGCGCCGGGCGGCGGCTTGTTGGTCAGCACCCGGAAACCGCGATAACGGATCGAATCGATGTCGTAGAGCGCGAACAGCGTCGAGCCGTTATAGAGAATGGTCACCACGCCATAACCGGAATAGGCGCCGGCGCGATGGGTCGATTCGCACTCCACCCCGGTAATGCTGCCATCCTTCTTCAGGCCGATCTTTATCTTCACCGCGGTTTCCTGGCGGCCGCGATGGGTGATGAAGGTTTCCTCGCGGCTCGCCACCAGACGCACCGTGCCCTGGGCCTTTTTCGCCAGCAGGCCGCAGACCAGCTCGATATGCAGCGTCTCCGTGCGGCAGCCGAAGCCGCCGCCGATATGGGGCTTGATCACCCGGATGCGGGACTTGTCCATGCCGAGCGTGCGCTCCAGCATCAGATGGACGTAAAACGGCACCTGGGTGGAGGCGCGCACCGTAATGCGGTCGCGCTGGGCGTCGAATTCGGCATAGGCCGCATGCGGTTCGGTCTGGACCTGGCAGACCTCGTTGAGGTGAAAGGTGCCCTCGCGCACCAGGTCGGCGGCGGCAAAGCCAGCGTCCACATCGCCGATCTCGAAATCGACGGCGCGCTCCATGTTGCCGGAGCGTTTTTCATGCAGCTGCACCGCATCCTCGGCGCGGGCCTCATCGGCCGTGAAATAGGCCGGTAGTTCCTCGTACTCTACCTTGATAAGAGTAAGCGCGCGCCGCGCGGTCTCCACATCGACCGCGGCCACGGCGGCCACCGCCTCGCCGCGATAGCGCACCTTGCCCTTGGCGATGGCGTATTCGTTCATGGCGATGGGCAGAACGCCGTAGGTGTCGGCGCAGTCCTCGCCGGTGCACACCGCCGCCACGCCGGGCAGCGCCTCGGCCGCCGAATAATCTATGGAAACAATGTTGGCGTGCGCATGCGGGCTCCGGAGAATGGATCCGACCAGCGCGTCGGCGGCCATGAAATCGCTGGAGAACTTGGCGCGGCCGGAAACTTTCTCCGGTCCGTCGACCAGCGGCGTCGGCACGCCGATCGAGCGGGTGGGCGCGACGACATCGCTCATGCCGTGGTCTCCTTGGTTTGTTCAGCCCTGTGCTCGGCGGCCCATTGGATCGCCTCGATGATCTTGATATAGCCGGTGCAGCGACAGATGTTGGCCGCCATGCCGGCGCGAATTTCGTGCTCGCTGGGATCGGGGTTCTCGCGCAGCAGACCCTCGGCGGCCATGATCATGCCGGGGGTGCAGAAGCCGCACTGGGCGCCGAGCTTCTCGTGAAAACCTTGCTGCAGCGCCGACAGCCGCCCGCCGGCCTCCAGCGATTCCACGGTCTCGACCTCGCTGCCCTGGCACGTCGCGGCCAGCGTCAGACAGGCATGGCGCGCCTCGCCATCGACCAGGACGGTGCAGCAGCCGCACTCGCCGCCGTCGCAGCCGATCTTGGTGCCGGTGAGCGCGGCGCTTTCGCGCAGATAATCGACCAGCAACTGGTTGTCGGGCACCACGTCGTCGCGCGCCCGCCCGTTCAGTGTCAGTGACAGAAGTGTCTTCATGATCTCTCCCGGCGTCGCCGGCCGTCTGCATGGGACGCCGGTCGGGTTCCGCGACAGGAAATTAGTTTACTAGTCAACAATTAGCAAGATGGCGTGGACCCGCCCGCCCATGGAACCGAATTAGCGATATCCGCGCGACAAGTCCAGCCGCCGGACGCCGGGGATAACGTCTCGCCGGCGAAGTCGTGTCCTTGGTGGATTGGAAGTGCAGTAAAATTCCGGACGGCAGCCAGCTTGCGGTGTTGTTCAGGTTCACTTCAGGCAAGGTCCACGAAGAGCGGTGGTTCATGGATACCGAGCAATGGAAATCGGCGTTTTGATCCGCGGCCCCGAGACCGCAAACTGACTGGAATTTTGTGATGACAACACATACCGGCTATCTCCTGATCGCCGATATCTCCGGCTATACCCAGTTCCTGACATCCTCCGAGCAGGACCACGCCAATCCCATCTTGCAGTCGCTGTTGGGCGCCATGGTCGAGCAGGTGGGAGAGCCGCTCCAATTCTGGAAGTTGGAGGGGGATGCGGTGCTGTCCTATTCGACGCAGCAGGATTTTCCGTCCGGCGAGACATTTCTCACGATCTGCGAGAACGTTTACAACTCATTTGCCGCCCGTCGACAGAACATCATCGCCAACACTTCCTGTCCATGCCAGGCATGCGCCAATGTCAATTTGCTGGATATGAAGATCATGGCCCATCACGGTACATTCGACGAGATGGAGATCGGCCCGGTGAAGGACCTTTCCGGCGCCGACGTCATCCTGGTTCACCGTATGGCCAAGACCGACGTAACCGCGACCACCGGCGTGCGAAGCTATGCGCTGTTCAGCGACGCGGCGGTGGAAGCCATGGGGATCGACGCCGCGCTGGTGCCGTACTCGCAGCCGTTCGAGCATTTCGGCGAGGTTTCGATGCAGGTTTACGATCTGGCCGAGGCCTGGGAGAAGTTTCGCGCCCGGCGCGAGCGACATTTCCTGGAGGAAGCGGACGGTGTCTGGACCTATCGCCACCATTTCAACATGCCAATCGCCATCGCCTGGGAGGCGTTGACCGCGCCGGAACTCAAACAGCGCTGGATGCAGGGCATGAAATCGGTCAGCGTCGAACGCCCCGAGGGCCGCATCGGCGCCGGCTCGGGATATCATTGCGCGCACGAGGCGGCGGATTTCCTCTATTGGGTCACCGACTGGGAGCCCTTCGACTATTTTTCCACCCGCATCGCCGACCCGGCGCGTGAGGGCATAACCATGCCCGAGACCTATCATCTGACAGAGACGGAGTCGGGACTCGAGTTGCGCTATACCATCGGCCAGGCCCATGACGCCGACGGCAATCGCTCTGAAATTTCGGAACAGGAGGCGGTCGGTTTTCTCTCGGAATTCTGGCCGCCCTGCTTCGACGCGATGGAAGAGCTGGTCAAGACCGCGGAGTAGGGCGCTGAAATTTTCCGTAGCCTAACCCGCTCGTTCAAAGCGAGCCGGACACGGGTTTTCTGAAAAATCGATTTCCCGGCATCCACGCCGCGACGCGGGCTCGAAGGCTTCTGACGATCCTTCGGGAAAGCCGAGACGCGCTTGCCGGGACGGCGCATTTGCCTATACTGCGCCGCCGGTCCCGAACGACATGTATTAGTTGAGGAAAACCGCCATGACGGGCGATGTGAAGAAGGTCGTGCTCGCCTATTCCGGCGGGCTGGATACCTCGGTAATCCTGCGCTGGCTTCAGCAAACCTACGGCTGCGAGGTGGTGACGTTCACCGCCGATCTCGGCCAGGGCGAGGAGCTCGGCCCGGCCCGGGAAAAAGCCGAGGCCGCGGGCGTGAAGGAGATCCATATCGAGGATCTGCGCGAGGAATTCGTGCGCGATTACGTCTTCCCCATGTTCCGCGCCAACGCCTTGTACGAGGGCGAATATCTGCTCGGCACATCGATCGCGCGGCCGCTGATCGCCAAGCGCCAGATCGAGATCGCAAAGGCGACCGGCGCCGACGCGGTCAGCCACGGCGCCACCGGCAAGGGCAACGACCAGGTGCGCTTCGAGCTCTCCTATTACGCGCTCGACCCCGAGATAAAGGCGATCGTGCCGTGGCGCGAATGGGACCTGAATTCGCGCACCGAGCTGCTGGCCTATGCCGAAAAACACGGGATCCCGGTGTCCAGCGACAAGGTTGGCGAGCCGCCATTTTCGATCGACGCCAATCTGCTGCATGTCTCCGCCGAGGGCCGGGTGCTGGAAGACCCGTGGATCGAAGCCGAGGAGAGCGTCTACACGCGTTCCGTCGCGCCCGAGGCCGCGCCCGATACGCCGCAATATGTCGAGATCGAGTTCGAGGGCGGTGATCCGGTCGCGGTGGACGGCGAAGAACTCAGCCCGGCCGCGCTGCTGACGCGGCTGAACGAGCTTGGCGGCAAGCACGGCATCGGGCGGCTCGACCTGGTCGAGAACCGCTATGTCGGCATGAAGTCGCGCGGCGTTTACGAGACCCCGGGCGGCGCGGTGCTGATCTCCGCCCATCGCGGCCTGGAGAGCATCACGCTCGATCGCGGCGCGGCGCATCTGAAGGACGAGCTGATGCCGCGCTATGCCGAACTGATCTATAACGGATTCTGGTTCTCGCCGGACCGCGACATGCTGCAGGCGGCGATCGACACCAGCCAGAAATATGTCTCCGGCATGGTGCGGATGAAGCTGTTCAAGGGCTCGGCCACCGTGGTCGGGCGCAAGTCGCGCTATAGCCTGTATTCCGAGGACCACGTCACCTTCGAGGCCGACGAGGTGTACGACCAGCGCGACTCGGAAGGTTTCGTGAAGCTGAACGCGCTGCGCATAAAGCTGTTGAGCGCCAATCGCGGGCCGCTGGACGGCGGAAACTGACCGCCCCCCGGTCTCTCCCCGCGCCGGTTTACGGCGCGTTCTGGATGATGTGCCAGGCCGCGTCGTTCTCGGCCATGGTGGCCTCGGTGCGCTATCTGTCGGCGCATATTCCGGTGTTCGAGATCGCCTTTTTCCGCGCGGCCATCGGCATCGTCTTCCAGATCCCGTGGCTGATGAGCGTCGGCCGCGAAGGTCTCCGGGCCGATAACCAGCGCCTTCTGATGCTGCGCAGCCTGTTCAATTTCGCGGGCGTGGTGGTGTGGTTCTACGCGATCTCGCTGATGCCCATCACCGACGCCATGGCGCTGCAATTCACCCTGCCGCTTTTCGCCGTCCTCGGCGGTGTGGTGTTGCTGAGCGAGGCGGTGGGGCTGCGGCGCTGGATCGCGACGTTGACGGGGTTCGCCGGCGCGATGGTCATCATCCGCCCGGGGTTCGAGGGGTTGGGCCCCGAGGCGCTGGTGGCGCTGGCCGCGGCGGCGCTCTATGCCGCGGTCCACCTCACGACGCGCGTCATCTCCAACACCAATGTCGGTCTGATGGCGTTTCATATGAATCTGGTGGCGCTGCCGCTGACGTTAATTCTTGCCGCGCCGGGCTGGGTCACGCCGGACTGGGCGGATGTGCCGTGGATCCTGGTGCTCGGCGTGTTCGGCACCACGGCGCATTTCTTCATGGGCCGCGCCTACCGCCTGGCGCCGGCCAGCGTCATCGCGCCGCTCGATTTCTCGAAACTGATTTTCACCGCTGTGTTCGGCTGGGTGCTGTTCGGCGAGACCTCGGACGAATTTATCTGGATAGGCGCCGCGATCATCGTCGCCGCGACCACCTATATCACGCGCTTCGAGGCGCGCGCGGAGGCGACGTGAGCGACGCGCGCACCGATTTTGTGCGGGGCGCGGCGTGGATGGTTCTGGCCGCGCTGTCCTTCTCCATCCTGATCGTCAGCGTCCGCGCCCTTTCCGGGGCGTTCCACGCCATCGAGATCGTATTCGTGCGCTCCCTGGTGGGTATCTTCATGATCATCCCAATCGTCACCCGATCGGGCTTTTCGGCGCTGAAGACACGCCGGCTGCCGATGCATTTTCTGCGCACCGGGTTCGCGTTTATCGCGATGGTGACGTTCTATTACGCCTTGGCTTATGTGCCGATCGCCGATGCGACGGCGTTTACGTTCCTGATCCCGCTTTTTACGACCATCGCCGCGGCGCTGGTGCTGGGCGAGATCGTCGATGCGCCGCGCTGGGCCGCCACATGCGTCGGGTTGGCCGGCGCGCTGGTGATCATCCGGCCCGGCTTCGTGGAGCTTTCGTTTCCGGTGTTGATGGCGGTGGCCTCGGCGGCGTTCTACGCGGTGGCGTGGACGTCGGTGAAGTTCCTGACGCGCACCGATTCGGCGGCGCTGATCGTGTTCTATATGAACGTGATCATGCTGCCGCTGACGCTCGTCCTGTCGCTGTTCGTCTGGGTGACGCCGACCTGGGACGATGCGCCGCTGCTGCTGGGGATGGCGCTGTCGGGGTGGGCGGCGCATTTCTGCCAGGCGCGCGCTTTCGGGGCGGCCGACGCCAGCGCGGTGGTCCCGTTCGATTTCCTGCGCCTGCCGCTGGGCGCGGCGCTGGCCTGGGTGCTGTTCAATGAGGCCACCGATCCGTGGACCTGGCTCGGCGCCGCCATCATCTTCGGCAGCGCCTGGTTCATCACGTGGCGCGAATCCCGCGCCGCCAAAGCGGCGGGTTAATCCGTCAGCGCGCGGCAGCGTTCGACCGGAATGGCGACATCGATCTTTTGGCCGACATCGAGTTTGACCGACGGGTGAAGCTTCAGCCGCATGCTGTCGCCCCCGGCGGCAATCTGGCAATCGAGCGCCTCGCCGAGAAACAGCAGTTCCGCGACCTCGCCGGTAATCACGTTGGCGCCGTTGCCGGCCGCATTGGTCTCCAGATAGACGTCTTCGGGGCGGACCGAAACCGTCACCGCATCGCCGGCGCCGGCGCCGTCGGGCAGCAGGCAGTTCAGGGTTCCGAAGCCGGTCGCGACGGCGCCGTGGCCTCCATCCCCATTGGCCGTGCGCTCCACCTTGCCGTCCAAAAAGTTGGTCTGGCCGATGAAGCCCGCGACGAAGCGGTTGGCGGGCGTTTCGTAAATGTCGAAAGGCGTGGATTCCTGCATGATCAGGCCGTGATCCATCACCGCGACAATGTCCGACATGGTCAGCGCTTCCAGCTGGTCGTGGGTGACGTACACCGTGGTGATGCCGAGCCGCTTCACCAGGTTTCTAAGCTCGCTCCGCATCTCCTCGCGCAGCTTCGCATCGAGGTTCGACAGCGGTTCGTCGAGCAGCAGGACCTTGGGTTCCTTCACCAGCGCCCGGGCCAGCGCCAGGCGCTGCTGCTGGCCGCCCGAAAGAAACGGCGCCGGGCGATCCTCGTATCCCTCGAGTTGCACCAGTGCGAGCGCCTTGAGCACCTTCTCGCGGATCACGCCTTTCGCCATGCGCCCACCCGATTCCCGGAGCGGAAAGGCGACATTCTCGAAAACGTCCATATGCGGCCAGATCGCGTAGGACTGGAACACCATGCCGATATCGCGCCGGTAGGACGGCACATTGATGCCCTTGGGGCCCGAATAGACCAGTTCGCCGTCGATGGTGATCTCGCCGTCGGTCGGCGTTTCAAGCCCGGCGAGCGAGCGCAGCGTCGTCGTCTTGCCGCAACCCGACGGTCCCAGCAAGGTGAAGAACTGGCCCTCGGCGATATCGATATTGACGCCGCGCACCGCGTGCACGCTGCCCTCGTCGGTCTGGTAGTGGAGATGAAGATTTTCGATTTTGATCATATCAGCGCCTAAAAAATACTATCTCGCCTGGGCCAGACTGCGGCCGAACCCGAGACCGCGCAGCAGAAGCACCAGCGTGAACAGCCCCAGCATCAGCATCACGCCCATTGCCGCCACCGCCTCCCACTCGCCGTCGTCCCACAGATACCAGATCAGCACCGCGAGGACCTCCGTGCGGCGGCCCTCATAGAGGATCAACGGCGCGCCGGCGAGCCGGACGGCCAACAGCACCACATAGACCCAAATGCCGATCAGGCTGGGGATCATCAGCGGCATGAACACACGCCACATGGTGCGCCACGGCGGCGCGCCGGACACGCTGGAGGCTTCCTCCAGATCGCTGTGAATTTGCAAAAGCGCCGCGTTCATGGTGCGCGTGCCATAGGCGATGAAGGCGACCACGAAGACCAGCACCACCGACCAGATGCTGCCGAACAGTTCCGACCCGGTGAATTTGACGTACTGCAGGAACGCCCACAGGAAGGCCCGCCCCATCACCACCCCGGGGATCGAATGGGGCATGAAGGCCATCTGATCGAGCGCGCGCCGCGCCACGAATTTCGAGCGCACCACGATCATGGAGATGAACAGCGACAGCAGGGTGACGATGGTCGCGGTGCTGAACACCATGGTGAAGGTATTGGTCAGGGTCGAGCCGAACCGTCCGTAATCGAACACCCATTCGTACCAGGTGAACGACATGGTGGAGAACACTTCCCAGGACGGCGGCTGCAGCACCTTTACCAGCGAGGTATAGAGCAACACCAGGAACGGCAGGATGATGGCGAGGAACATGAACAGGAAGACGAACCCGATCGCCGGGTAGTGCCACTTGCCGAGCTCGGAGAGCTTGGGCCGGTAGCCCTTGCCGGTCACCACCGTGAAGCGTTCCGACCGGCGGATCAGCCGCCAATAAAAATACGACGCCACGACGGCGACACCGAGATAAAGCATCGCCAGCGCATTGGCCTGGCCATAGGTGGGCAGGAACTCGGCTTCGGCGACCAGCATATAGACCCGGGTGGAAAAGACGTGGATATCGGCCGGCATGCCGAGCACGCCCGGCACCTCGAACACCTCCAGCGCGATGATCGCCTGATAGATCGTCACCGCCACGAAGCCCGGCGCCATCAGCATCAGCGTGATCTTGCGCGCCGTCGAAAGGGGGCGCGCGCCCGAGGTATAGGCGGCGTCTTCCAGCGCCGGATCCATGGAGCGCAGCAGCGGCACCAGCATCAGGAACGCGGTCGGCACCAGCCTCAACCCCTCGACGAAAATCATCCCGCCGAGCGTATAGATATCGATCAGCGGGCCATCGAACCCCAGCGAATCGATGGCGAATCTATTGATGAACCCGGATCGCGGGCTGGCCAGGATGACCCAGGCCATGGCCTGCAGCAGCCCCGGCACCGCCAGCGCCAGGGGAACGCCGGCATAAATCCAGATCTTGCCGGGGATCGTGGTGCGCTCGACCAGCCAGGCCAGCGTCGCCGCGACCGAAACGCCGATGAAGGTCGCGCCCACCACATAGACGACGGTGTTATAGAGAATATTGTAGGTTCCCGGATCGAGCCAGACCTCGGGATAGTTATCGAAGGTCAGCGTCGCCCAGGAAAAATCGGTCGGCATTTTCGCGTTGGAGAAGCTGCCGAGAATGAGGATCGCCACGGGCACCGCGACCAGCACCGTGACGACCGCGAATACCGCCATATGCCACGGGTTCAGCCGGTGCCGATCCAGACGCATGGTCGGGAGATCGAAAGTTCGGGTCGCCATCCTGTGATCCGCACCGGGACCGGGACGGACCGCGCGCGGTCCGTCCCGTCCTTGGTTGGGTGTCGTACGCTACCCTAGCGCTTCTTGCGCTTCTTGCGCGCCGGGCCGCCGGCGGCCTGCCACGACTTGTTCCACGCCTTGAACATGGGTTTCATCTGGTTCAGCGTGAGGTCGAGCGTGCGATACGCCAGCTTCTTGCCCATCACCGCGTCGGGATAGGGCAACACCGACGCCAGCGACGCCAGGTCGAGATGGCTCGGCCGTGTCCCATCGGCGGCGTGCAGCGCAAGCTGGCCTTCGATGCTGATCAGCCAGTTCACGAAGATCTTCGCGCTGTTGACCCGGGGGCCGCCCTTGAACACCACCACATCGGCGGCCGAGGTGGGCACCGGCTCCGGACAATGGAACGCGATCGGCGCGCCGCGGTCGACCTGCAGCTTCACGCGATAGCCGGCCGAGGGCATGGCGAGATCGACCTCGCCGATGGACGCCAGCTTCATCATGCCGTTGATGGCTTCCTTGCGAAGCTGCGGCTTCAGCGTCGAGAAGAAATCCCCCATCAGGTCCTTGGCGTATTTTTCGCCTTTCGCGCCCCAGATCATGATCAGCCAGAGCTGCGGCCGGTTGGCCGAGCCGACGCGGCCGCCGCGCCATTTCGGATCATGGATCAATTCCGACCAGGTCTTGGGCAGTTCCGATTTCTTGACCTTCTTGGTGTTGTAGGACGTGCACCAGTTGACGATGCCGTAGGCCCCGTAATGGCCGTCGGGATGGCGCAGTTCCTTCGGGATCGTATGCCAGGCCGGGATCGAGCTGAGGTTTTCCATGGCGCCGGCCTTGAGGTAGTCCGTGAACTTGCCGGAAATCCCCATGGTCATGTCGGCGATGTAGCGCCCCGCCTTGAACGCCAATAACGGCTTCACCGCCCGGTCGGCGCCGACGGCGCGGGTGAACTCGGTCTTGATATAGGGATAGTGCTCATGGAACGGCTAGACGAGCTTCTTGAAATTCCGCTCGGCGAGATTGAGGCGCACGCGCAGCGTGCCTTCCTTCTTGGCCGCCGCGACCCAGGCCGCGGGAACCGCGAGCTCCTTATCGGAATTCTTTAGCACGTCGGCCGTCAGGTTGAGCTTTTTCAGGACTCCGTTCATCGACGGCGGCATGCCGGCCGCGGCCGCGGACCCGACCACGAATGTTCCCGCCACCAGCACGGCGGCGCAACCCATCCATTTCGAACGATAATTTTCCATTGCAGACTTCCTCCCCAATAAATTCTTGTGATTCTCGAAATGATTTAATCACCGAAACAACAACGCCGCAAATCCAATCGGGATTTGCGGCGCCGTCTCGCAATGACGTGACAGATGGTATTATTCAGTCGTCGGCCCGGATCGGCACGTCCATGGCGCCGATCTCGTCGAACTCGAGATGCATCACGTCGCCCGGCTTCACCTGGCTGACGCCCTCGCAGGTGCCGGTCATGATGATGTCGCCCGGGTGGAGCGTGTAGAATTCGGTCGCCCAGGAAATCTGGCGCCGCAGATCCATGATCATCTTCGACGTGTTCGACGTCTGGCGGATTTCGCCGTCGATGGTCAGGGTGAACGACAGCGTCTCCGGATCATCGATCTCGTCGGCGGTGACCATCCAGGGTCCCAGCACCGCGTAGGTATCGACGGATTTGCGGAAGCTGCGGTCTTCGGGCCCGCGCACCACCATGTCCAGCGCGATGGCGTAGCCGGCGACGCAATCGAGCGCGTTGTCGTAGGAAATGCTCTTGGTGACCTCGCCGATCACGACCCCAAGCTCGGCCTCGTGGTCGGTGCGCCGGTCGGGAAAGCGCACCGCGACCCCCTCGCCGGGACCGATCAGCGCGCTGTTGGCCTTCAGGAACAGACCCTGATCCTCGATCGTGCGCGGCGCCCTGCCCTGCGAGATCACCGTGTCGGCGGTGGCCTCGGCGGCGTGCGCCTCGTAATTGGCCGGTGTGCCGATGATCTTGGTGGGGTTGGCCACCGGGCTCAGCAGTGTGACGTCGGAAATCGCGACCGGCGTCGCCGCGTCGGCGAGATCCTCCATGCGCGGGCGCAGGGTCGCGAGGTTGGCGATCAGCGCGTCGCCGCGCGGATAGGGATAGCGCACCTCGGGCAGCATTTCGATGATCTGGCTGACATCGTGGATGTTGCCGTCGCGCACAACGCCGATGCGGTTATCGTCATAGCGGCAGAATCTCATGGTCCCTCCCCTTTATTCTGGCTCGATTGATTCCCCCCAAGCTAGACCGCGAAGGACCCGATTTTGCAAGGAATTATCTCGGGGGC
>CAZPMO010000002.1:0-28140 GCA_964587515.1 uncultured Rhodospirillaceae bacterium
TGCGGCCCTTGGGCCCCAGCGTCACCTTGACCGCGTTGGCGAGAATATCGACGCCCTGGAGCATGCGCTCGCGGGCATCCGATTCAAATCTGACTTCCTTTGCCGACATTTTGTCGTCTCCTTAAGCAGCTTTACGTTTCGTGGATTTGCTTTGCTCGACGACCGCGAAGATATCGGACTCCTTGACGATCAAATGGTCCTTGCCGTCGATTTTCACTTCGGTCCCGGCGAATTTGCCGTAAAGAACGCGATCGCCGGACTTCACGTCGAGCGCCTCGGTCTTGCCGTCATCGCGGCGATAGCCCGATCCGACCGCGACCACGAGGCCCTCCATGGGCTTTTCCTGGGCGGTGTCGGGAATAATGATGCCGCCGGCGGACTTTTCCTCCGCCTCCAGCGGTTCGATCAGCACGCGGTCGTGCAATGGTCTGAATGCCATCAGTCACCTCCATCTTGGTTGGCATGTCGGCAGTGGCATTATTGCTCTGTTAGCACTCTATGCCGACGAGTGCCACGCATCTAAGGGAGGAGACCCTGAATGTCAAGCGGCGTGGCGTCGCGCGTTTTTTGTTGTGACGCAAATACGAATGAATACAATCTCGACAATCAAATTTCCAGGGAGGCTACACACATGGAATTATCGCATACGCTTGTTCAGGAAATCATCGCCAAAGGCATCGATATCGGCGCCGCCCGTGGTTTCGACGTTTCGGTCGCCGTGGTCGACGATACGGGCCGTACGCGCGGCGTGATCCGGCATGACGATTCGCTTTGGGTGACCCCTGAATTCGCGGTCGGTAAGGCTCGTCTGGCGAGCGCTTTCAGGAACAATACCGGCGCGATGTATGCCCGGTTGCAGGAAGAGCGGCCGCTATACGGCGCGACGGTTGCGAGTCTCAACGCCGACCAGGACTGGTTTCTCGCCGAAGGCGGGCGGGCGATCATGAAAGACGTGGACGGCAAGCAGCGATGCGTCGGCGCGATCGGCGTCAGCGGATGCTTCCCCGCCACGGTCGATCAAGAGATCGCCGATGAACTCGTCGACTGGGTTCTGGCGCGCTAATCCTCGAGCTAAGGAGCCAGACATGGCGGCCGATAACAAAACGAAAATCCGCAAGGAATTGAAGGACCGCAGTTCGGACCTCTCGCTGATCGGACTGTGGGAAATCGTCAAGGGCGTGGAAATGGTCGAGCCGCGTGACCAGTCCATCGCCCATCTTTGGAAATGGACCGATATCGAGCCGCTGCTTAAAGCCGCAAGCGGCGTCGTGCCGTTGGAAGAAGCCGACCGGCGCGTCCTGATACTCTCGAACCCGGCGCTCTATCCCAAGCACCACTCAACCTCGACGCTCTATGTTTCCTGTTCGATTTATAATCCCGGCGAGGTGGCGCCGGTCCACCGACACACGCCGAACGCCAGCCGCTTCGTTCTCGAAGGCAAGGGCGGGTTCACCACCATCGAGGGCGAAAAATGCGTCATGCATCGGGGCGACCTCATCGTGACCCCGAACGGCACCTGGCACGATCACGGCAATGAAGGCGACGAGCCGGTCATGTGGGTCGACGTGCTCGACGTACCGCTGGTGGAGTCGCTGAGCGCCACCAGTTTTGAATTCGACTATTCCGAGCCGGTCGACGGCGGATCGAACTCCGGCGAACTGGTCGCGCGGGAGATGCAAACGATCACCGAACCAAACGAGAATTCCACGAACCTGTATGGCATCGCCGGGCTGACACCAGAATTCATCAGCCATGCGCGGGGCGAAAGTCTCGGCACCCCGAAATTCGTGTATCGCTGGGAGGAAACGCGCCGCGCGCTCGACCGTTTGCGCGACTATGACGGCAGCCCTTATGACGGAATCATCCTGGAATATACTGACCCGGTAAATGGCGGTCCGGTCACCACCACCATGTCGTTCCATTCGCAATTGCTGCGCCCGGGCGAGCGCACGCAATCCCATCGCCACACCACGAGCACGGCCTATTGCTGCCTCGACGGAAACGGCGTCACCCGGGTCGGCGACGAAACATTCGAGTGGGGCCGCAACGACATGTTCGTGGTGCCGAGCTGGGCCTGGCATGCCCACGAGAACAAGAGCGCGTCCGCCGACGCCATACTTTATTCGGTCAGCGATTCCCCGGCGACCAGGGCCCTCGGTCTCTATCGCGAAGAAGCGATGAGCGCCGACGGATCGGTAATTTCAATCGCGAGATAACCCCAGCGTTCAAACGTCGCGAATCGCACGCCACAAACGTTCCGGCGTCGCCGGCATGTCGAAGTTTTTGATGCCCAGTGGGCCGAGCGCATCGACGATGGCGTTCATCACCACCGGCATGGCGCCGACGCAGCCGGCCTCGCCCGCGCCCTTGACGCCCATGGGGTTGGTGGTGGTCGGCACTTCGTTGGTTTCCATTTGAAAGCTCGGCAGATCGTCGGCGCGCGGCATGCAGTAATCCATGAACGAGCCGGCCACGAGTTGGCCCGAGTCCCGGTCCCAGACCACGTTCTCCATCAGGATCTGGCCGACGCCTTGGGCGATGCCGCCATGGATCTGACCATCGAGAAGCAGCGGATTGATCACCGTGCCGACATCGTCGACCGTGCAGTAGCGCAACAATTCGAGGGCCCCGGTATCCGGATCGATCTCGACCTCGCAGACATGACAGCCATTGGGGAAAGTCGGCGCCGGCGGACGCCAGGCCGCCCATTCGTTCATGCCGGGCTCCATGCCGGGCGGCGCGGTCATGAAGTTCTGCGCCGCCTTGGCCGCGTCGATCAGGCTGACCGCGCGGTCGGTGCCGGCAACCGTGAACGTGCCGTCGTCGAACTCGATGTCCTCTTCGGCGGCTTCCAGCCGGTGGGCGGCGACGATGCGGCATTTGTCGATAATCTTGTCAGCGGCCATCATGATCGAGGCGCCGCCGACGCCGGAGGTGCGTGAGCCGAACGTGCCGGTGCCGGCGATCACCTTGTCGGTGTCGCCCTGGGACAGCACGACCTGCTCGAATTCGAGACCGAGCTTGTCGGACAGCATCTGGCGGAAAATGGTCTCGTGCCCCTGGCCGTGATTGTGGGTGCCCATGATCAGGGTCACGCCGCCGGACGGATCGAAACGGATTTCGGCGGTCTCCTGCGGTCCGCCGGCGGATTGCTCGATCGCGTTGGCGATGCCGATGCCGCGCAGCCTGCCGCGCGCGGCGGCCTCGGCGCGGCGCGTCTCGAAATCGCCGAAAGCCGCGAGCGCCAGCGCGCCGTCCATGTTCTTTTCGAATTGTCCGGAATCGTACTTGAACAGCAGACCGGTCTGATAGGGCATCGCGCTCTCGGCGATCATGTTGCGGCGGCGGATTTCGACGCGGTCGATGCCCATTTCGCGCGCCGCCGTGTCGATTACGCGTTCAATTACATAGGCGGCCTCGGGCCGCCCCGCGCCGCGATAGGGTCCGGTCGAATTGGTGTTGGTGAACACGCCGGTGACATGAATATCGAAGGCGGGCGTGGTGTAGGTATTGGCCAGGGTGCCGAGATTGTTGGTCGGCGAATGGGGACCGAGCAGGCTGAGATAGGCCCCGAGATTGGCCACCGTGCGGACGCGCAGCCCAAGGAATTTACCGTCCTTGTCGTGAGCGAGTTCGGCGGTCGTGACATTGTCGCGAGCATGATCGTCGCTCATCATGCCTTCGGCGCGATCGCCGGTCCATTTCACGGGCCGGTCGAGATTTTTCGCGGCCATCAGGCACAAAATATATTCGCAGTACGGCCCGCTGCGCATGCCGAACGCCCCGCCCATGTCATTGCTGACGACCCGGAGCTTGTTCTCGGGCACTTTCAGGATCGGCTGGGCGATCGCCTCGCGCATCCCGTGCGGACCCTGGCTGCCGCTATGGAGGGTATAGAGCCCGTCGAACTTGTCATACTCGGCGACGCAGGCGCGCGGCTCCATCGGGTTGATGGCGACGCGGGTGATGTTCATCTCCAGTCGGGTGACGTGATCGGCGGCCTCGAACGCGGCATCGGCCTTGTCGCGATCACCGAGGCGGAACTCGAAGCAGACATTGTCGGGGCATTCGTCCCAGACCGTCGCGCTATCGGGTTTCATCGCGTCGGCGGTGGCGACAACCGAAGGCAGCGGCGTGTAATCAACCGCGATCAGCTCGGCCGCGTCGCGCGCCTGGGCGTTGGTCTCAGCCACCACGAAGGCGACGTAGTCGCCGACCAGCCGCACGCGATCGGTCCGCAGCGCCATGTTGGGTGGGGTGAACATCGGCGATCCGTCGGGTTTTTGACGCGGCACCGCGCACGGAATGCCGCCGAGACCGGCTGCCGCGACATCGTCACCGGTATAGACCGCGAGAACGCCGGGCGCCGCCTTGGCGGCGCTGGTGTCGATTGAATTGATCTTCGCGTGCGCGTGCGGCGAGCGCAGCACATGACCATAGGCCTGGCCCTGCCGGTTGAAATCGTCGGTATAACGCCCGCCGCCGCGCAGCAGCCGCGGGTCTTCCCAACGCGGGACACCCTGTCCGACACCAAATTTCACCATGTGCGCCCCCTGATTGTCCGCCCGATCCCGGAATTTCAATACTGGATCAGCCGAAGCCGCGCAATACATCGGTCCAATGGACTCGTTTGACCGCCAGCCATAAAATTCACCGACGTTCCACCACCAATGGATCGGTTGATTCGATGGCGACAAGACCACGCGCCCTGATTATCGGCGGATCCGTCGGCGGTCTCATGGCGGCCGGCCTGTTCCGCGCCAACGACTGGGATGTCTCCGTATTCGAACGCGCGACCGGCGATCTCGCGGGCCGCGGCGCCGGTATCGGGCTTTCGGCGGAACTTCTCGAAATCATGGAACGGATCGGCGCGCAATTCGAGCCCTCTGCCGGGGTGGCGCACAACTCATCGGTATGGATGGACGAGGACGGCGGCATTGTCTTCGAGCAGGACCGATCCACCGTGGGCAGCACATGGCCACGGGTCTACCGGGCGCTGCGCGACAGCGTTCCGCCCGACATCTACCGCCAGTCGATGACCCTGACGAAGGTGGATCAGGATGCGCACGCGGTCAGCGCATTGTTCTCCGACGGATCGCGCGAGACCGGCGATCTTTTGATCGCGGCCGACGGGATGCTGTCGACGGTTCGCCGACAATTTTTGCCGGAAGTCGAGCCGCGCTATGCGAATTATGTCGGCTGGCGCGGATTGATCGAGGAGCGCGACGTACCGGGCGCGACGCTGGACGCCATCGGCGAGCATCTGGTGTTCTGCTTTCCCGAAGGAGAGATGCTTCTCACCATGGCGGTCCCGGGCGCCGGAGACGATGTGCGCCCCGGCCATCGGCGGGTCTATTTCATCTGGTACCGGCCGGTCGCGGGCGAAGCGCTGGCCGATCTCTTCACCGACGCGACCGGCAAGAACCATGGCGTGTCGATCCCGCCGCCGCTAATTCGCGAAGAACTGATCGGCGAAATGAGACAGCGCGCCACGGAAATATTCGCGCCCGCGGTCGCCGATATCGTGAACCGCGTGCCGCAACCGCTGTTGCAGGCGATCTCGGATATGGAATCGCCGCGCCTTGCCTTCGGTCGGGTGGCGTTGATCGGCGATGCGGCCTTCGTCGCGCGGCCGCACACGGCGGGCGGCGTCTCAAAAGCCGGACTCGATGCACAGTGCCTGGTGGATTCGCTGGTGACCGCAAACGGCCATATCGCCCCGGCGCTGGAACACTACGAGCGCGAGCGGCTTTCCTTCGGAAGAAGGCTCGTCGCCCATTCCCGCTATCTCGGCGCCTATCTCGAAGGACAGACCAAGCCGCCCGACCAGCGAACCAGGCAGGAACTTCACCGCGACGAAAAAAGTATTATTCTCGACTATGGCGCGCCGGACCTTCTCCGCAAGGTCGACGCCGCGGCGCTCGAACGAGAACCGAGCGCGATCAAACAGGAGTTCGACCAATGGCAAGCACGTTGAAAGAGTCGACGAAAATCCCGGCGTTGAAATATTTGGGATCGATTCACGAGGGAATACCCGTGGCCACGGATAATCTCGATGCCTGCATCAAGTTTTACACCGAGGTTCTCGGGTTGAAGCTGCTGCCCCGACCGAAGGCGCTCGACGAACTCGGACCCGGCGCATGGCTCGGCGACGACGATGACACCGTCCAGTTTCATTTGATCGCCAACGACGGCGCGCTGAAACCGTCGGAGGATGCGTCGATCCAGCCGGCGGGCCGCCATACGGCGTGGCGCATCGACGACGCGGACGCCTTCCGAAACCGCATGAACGCGCTCGATATACCGTTTCAGGAAATCTCGAATCTGATCGGCGAGGCGCAGCTCTTCGTTCTCGACCCGCAAGGCCACACCTGGGAATTCCAGGGGCCGAGCAGCGCGACGAGCTAATCACACAATCCCGCATCGCGGGTGGCGGTAACGCGGAAACATGTGACATGGGCACCGCGAAGCGATAAATTCGCCCGCGTTTTCAAACCCGAACCGTGATTACATGATTCCACGTCGATCGACCTTGTGGCGACCGCTTCTGATCGCTTTCGCGTTCAGCCTGATCGCGGCCCTGGGAACAGGGACCGTGGCGCACGCCCAGACCGCCGCGTTGACAAAGGTCGAGGCCGCGAGTCCGCCGGACATCCGCGCCCTGATCGAAACATTGGAAGACGACGCGGCGCGGGGCAAGCTGATCGCCCAGCTCAATGTCTTGATCGCGGCGCGCAAGCAGACCGAGAAGGCCGAGGACCGCCGCGTCGGCGCGAAATTCATCGACGAGGTATCGCGACGGATCGGAGAATTCAGTTCCGGTTTCGCGTCCACGTCGGATTTCGCCATCGACCTTCCGGCCATCGCCGACTGGCTGCGCAACCAGCTCACCGAGAGCGAACGGCGGGATTTCTGGATCGCGCTGGTCTGGAAGGTCGCGCTGGCGCTGATCGTGGGGCTGCTGGCCCAATGGTTGGCTCTATGGCTGCTGGCGCGGCCGCGCGCGGCGGTCGAGGGGCGGGAAGCGGACACATTGCTGCTGCGCGCGCCGCTGCTGGTCGCGCGCACCGTGATCGATTTACTGCCGCTGGTCGCGTTCGGCGCCGCCGCCTATGTGGTTCTGCCGTTTACCCGACCCGACAGCGCCACCAGCCTGGTCGCGCTGGCGGCGGTGAACGCCAGCCTGATCGCCCGCGCGGTACTCGCCATTGCGCGCGCCGCCGTGGCACCGCGCGTCGCAACGCTGCGCCTGTTCGAAATCAGCGACATCAGCGCCAATTACATCTTCCTGTGGGTGCGGCGTTTCACCAATGTCGGCGTCTACGGCTATTTTCTGGCCGAGGCTTCGCTGCTGCTGGGCCTGCCGTTCGGCGGTTATCAAGCCCTTCGTCTGCTCATCGGCCTGCTGATCGCGTTGCTGTTCGTCGTGCTGACGCTCCAGACCCGCGAGTCCACGGCGCGCTGGATATCCGGCGAGGGGGCGGGTCCGGCGGGGATCGGCATGCTGCGCCGGCGTTTCGCCGATATCTGGCATGTTTTGGCAATCATATACGTCGCGGCGTTGTTCATCGTCTGGGCGGTCGATCTGCAGGGCGGGTTCATCTTGATCATGCGCGGCACGGTGCTGAGCATCGTCTTCATCGGCGCGGCGGTGCTGCTGTCGCGCGGCGCGGCGCGCCTGGTCCGGCGCGGGCTGGGCATCGGAAAGGAAACACGGCGGCGCTTTCCGGGACTTGAGGCGCGCGCCGATCGTTATCTTGTCGTGCTGTCACACGGCATTCGCACGGTTATCGTGGTCGTGGCGGCATTCGCTGTGATGCAGGCATGGAGCATCGACGCGTTCGGCTGGCTGGGCTCCGATTTCGGCCAGCGCGTGACGGGCAGCATCGTGACAATCGTTTTGCTGGTGGTGCTGGCGGTGCTGATGTGGGAGGTGGCGAGTTCCGCGATCGAACGCTATCTGGCGCGCGGCGCCGATGGCGACGCCGCGGTCAGCGCCCGGGCACGCACACTGCTGCCGCTGCTGCGCAATGCGCTCCTGGTCACGCTCACGGTTCTGGTGGCCATGCTGTCGCTGTCGGAACTTGGCGTCGATATCGGTCCCCTGTTGGCCGGCGCCGGCATTCTCGGCCTCGCCGTCGGGTTTGGCGCCCAGGCGCTGGTCAAGGATATCATCACCGGTTTCTTCATCCTGATGGAAGATCAGATCGCGGTCGGCGACGTCATCCGGGTCGGCTCCCATGGCGGGCTGGTCGAGGGGCTGACGATCCGCACGATCCGGCTGCGCGACCTTGGCGGCAATGTTCACACCATCCCGTTCAGCGAAGTCACCACGGTCGAGAACATGACCAAGGAATTCTCGCGCTATGTCTTCGATGTGGGCATCGGCTACCGCGAGGACACCGACGAAGTGGTCGGCGTCCTGCGCGAGATCGGCGCGGAGATGCAGGCAGACGATTACTACAACGACTTGATCCTTGAGCCGCTGGATATCCTGGGCGTCGATCAATTCGGCGATTCCGCCGTTGTCATCAAGGCGCGCTTCACCACCAAACCCATAAAACAGTGGGAAGTGGGCCGCGAATTCAATCGGCGCATGAAGAAACGCTTCGACGAGCTCGGCATCGAAATTCCGTTCCCGCACCAGACCATCTATTTCGGCGAGGACAAATCGGGCAACGCGCCGGTCGCGCATGTCAGGGTCCACGACACCACACCGGCGCGCCAAACCGGATCGGGCCAGCAGACCCGACCTGCGACATCGGAAACGCCGCGCGCCGAACGTGGCATTCCCGACGCCGATGGCGACGGTTAGAGAGTAACCCGGATGGACGGTCAGCCTCCCGATCACACGATCCCACCCAGACCGCGCTACATCGGCATCGTCAACTGGCGCGGCACCTGGACGCATTACTCGAAAGAGGTCCACCGGTTTTCCAAAGTCTGGCTTCAAACCCTGGTCGCGCCGATCGTCACCACGCTGTTGTTTCTCGCGGTCTTCTCGCTGGCGCTGGGCGGCGCCATCAAGGAAATAGCGGGTGTGCCGTTCGACCGGTTCCTGGCGCCGGGACTGATCATGATGGCGATTATCCAGAACTCCTTCGCCAACACCACCTCGTCGATCATGATGTCGAAAATCCAGGGCAATATAGTCGACATGCTGATGCCGCCGATGAGGCCCGGAGAAATCACGCTCGGGTTCGTGCTGGGCGGCGCGACACGCGGCGTTTGGGTGGCGCTGGCGGTGGCGATCGGCGCGTCGTTCTTCGTGACGCTGCGTATCCACGATCTTGGCCTGATCGTGTTCCATGCCGCCGGTGCGTCGCTGATGCTATCGCTGCTGGGGGTGGTGACTTCGATTTGGGCCGAGAAGTACGATCACGTCGCCTCGATCACCAATTTCCTCGTCACGCCGTTATCGTTCCTGTCGGGAACGTTCTACTCCATCGACCGACTGCCCGGAATTTGGCGGGACGTGGCGCAGTTCAACCCGTTCTTCTACCTGATCGACGGGTTCCGATACGGTTTCATCGGCCATCACGACGCATCGCTGGCGTTGGGGATCGCGGTGGTCGTGATCGTCGATGTCGCGCTCTGGATGATTTGCCACCGGATGTTCGCCAAGGGGTACAAGCTCAAGAGTTGAGGCGGGCTTTTCGCAACGTTGACAGGCCCCGTGGCGCGCAGGATACTCCACGACTTTTTCGAGCGGGCCCAAATGTTTGGTGCCCGACCCTGATGATATGGTGAATGTCGTGATCCCAGCCGTAATGCCAAGTTACGCGAGAGTGGGCATCGCGTTCGAGCGCGGTGAAGGCCCCTATCTGTTCGCCGACAACGGACGTCGATATCTCGATTTCGGGGCGGGGATCGCGGTTACCGCGGCGGGACACAATCACCCGCATCTGGTCGAAGCGCTGGTCAATCAGGCGGGCAAGCTGTGGCACACCTCGAATCTGTATCGTATTCCCGAACAGGAGCGTCTGGCTCAGCGGCTGGTCGACAACAGCTTCGCCGATACGGTGTTCTTCTGTAATTCGGGCGTCGAGGCCGTCGAGACCTGTCTGAAGGCGGCGCGCAAGTTCCACAGCGACACCGGGGACGAAGAACGCTATCGCGTGATCTCATTCGAGGGCGCCTTTCACGGCCGCACGCTGTCGGCCATTTCGGCGGGCGCGAACGCCGCGCACCAGAAGGGTTTCGGGCCGATGGTCGATGGCTTCGATCATGTCGCCTATGGCAATCTGAACGAAGTGCGCAACGCCATCGGCGCGCAGACCGCGGCCATCCTGGTCGAACCGGTGCAGGGCGAGGGCGGCATAATTCCCGCCGATCCGGAATTCCTGCGTGGACTGCGCGCGACGTGCGACGAGTTCGGCCTGCTGCTGATCCATGACGAGGTCCAGACCGGGATCGGGCGGACCGGCAAGCTGTTCGCCCACGAATGGTCGGGCGCCGCGCCCGACCTCATGGCGGTCGCCAAGGGTCTCGGCGGCGGCTTCCCGGTGGGCGCTTGCCTCGCCACTGAACGCGGCGCGACGGGCATTGTCGCCGGAACCCACGGCAGCACTTTTGGCGGCAACCCGCTGGCCATGGCGGTCGCCAACGCGGTGCTCGATATCGTCCTCGGCGACGGTTTCCTGGAAGACGTCCAGCGAAAGGGCGGCGAGCTTGGCGACAAGCTGGCCAACGTCGCAATCCGCCATCCGAAAATTATCGAGTCGGTACGCGGCGTGGGGCTCATGTGGGGCATAAAATGCGCGGCGCCCAATGTCGATCTCGGCGCGCGTCTGACCGAAAATGGTCTGCTGACGATTCTTGCGGCGGACAATGTCGTCCGCTTTTTGCCGCCGCTGATCATCGACGGCGCGCACATCGACGAGGCCATCGACATCCTCGATAAGAGTTGCGCGGAGCTAACGGCGTGAGCCATCCGCGTCACTTTCTTGATCTCGCCTCCATCGAGACGGACACATTGCGGGATATTCTGTCAATCGGCGCCGCTTTCAAACGAGGCGACGGCGGGGCGGCGAACGGCGCGGCAGTCGCGGGGAAAACGCTCGCCATGATTTTCGAAAAGCCGTCCACGCGCACCCGCGTCTCGTTTGAAGTGGGGATGAAACAGCTCGGCGGCGCCGTGGTGGTGCTGACGCCGACGGATATGCAGATCGGCCGCGGCGAAACCATCGCCGATACAGCGCGTGTATTGTCGCGCTATGTCGACGTGATCATGATGCGGACAACCGATGACGAGACGTTAAACGAGCTTGCCAGATACGCCGAAGTGCCCGTCATCAACGGGTTGACCAACAAATCCCACCCGTGTCAGCTGATGGCCGACGTGATGACGTTCGAGGAGCATCGCGGCCCCATCGCGGGAAAAATCGTCACATGGTGCGGCGACGGCAACAACATGGCCGCGACCTGGATACAGGCCTCGGCCCGCTTCGCCTTCGAATTGCGCCTGGCGTGCCCGGAAGAGCTCGCCCCGCCCAAGAAGGTGATCGACTGGGCGCGCAAGAACGGCGCCGCCGTGCACAGCGGGACAAACCCCGAAGAGGCCGCCGACGGCGCCGACTGCGTCGTTACCGATACCTGGCTTTCCATGGGCGACACGCCGGGAGACCATCGCCACAACCTGCTCGCACCCTACCGGATCGACGACCGTCTGATGAGCATGGCGAAGCCCGACGCCCTTTTCATGCACTGCCTGCCGGCGCACCGCGACGAAGAGGTAACCGCCTCGGTCCTCGATGGGCCGCATTCGGTGGTTTGGGACGAAGCGGAAAACCGCCTGCATGCGCAAAAGGGCATCCTGACCTGGTGCCTGAGCTAGAGCACTATGCGGGAACCGCCGGACGATCTGCTGCAATCTTTCCAGCTTGAAACCGGCGTCGTGCGCGGTCGGCTGGTCAGGCTGGGCCCGCTGGTCGGTGAAACGCTCGACCGACACGACTATCCGGAACCGGTGGCGACGCTTCTGGGCGAGATGCTGGGGCTGGCCGCGCTGGTATCGGCGACGCTGAAATTCGATGGCGTCTTTTCCATACAGGCGAAGGGCGATGGCCCGATCAAAATGCTGGTCGCCGATATCACCACCGAAGGCGGCATGCGGGGCTATGCCCAATTCGACGCGGAATCACTCGCTGAAAAGCTCAACGGCGACGCGTGGCGCACGTCGCCGGTGCCCCGCCTGCTCGGCGCGGGATATCTCGCCTTCACCGTCGACCAGGGGCCGGACACCGCGCGATTTCAGGGGATCGTGGAACTGAACGGGGCAACGCTGGCCGACTGCGCGCATGCCTATATTCGCCAATCCGAGCAATTTCAGGCAGTGGTCAAGATCACCGCCGGACGGGTCGCGGGGGACGGCGGCGCGCCCGCCTGGCGGGTTGGGGGATTGATGATCCAACGCCTTCCCGAAAAAGGCCGCTCCTTGATGTCGGGCGAATTCGGCGATGACGACGCCGAGGATTCGTGGGCGCGGGCGTTGGCGCTCATGGGTTCGTGTTCCGATGGCGAGCTTTTGGATGCCGGCCTGCATCCGCACGATCTGCTGTTCCGCCTGTTTCACGAGGAAGGCGTGCGGGTGTTCGACCCGGAACGGCTGCAAATGAAATGCCGCTGTTCACAGACCAAGGTCATCAACATGCTGCGGTCGTTTCCGCGCGGCGAAATCGAATCCCTGAAAGTAGGCGATAAGGTCGTCGTAACCTGTGAATTCTGCGGCACGGATTACAGGTTCGACGAATCGGCGCTCGACGAGGTCTACGCGGTCTGAGGACCGGCCGATTTTGATTTATCTCCTTTGCCGCTCCAGCCGGATACCGGTTATGGTTGGGCAACGAGGGTTGGGAAGGGACGAAATTCATGCCGACGCTAAACATGCCGACGCGCGATTACGGGCTGATGAAACAGATGAAGTCCGCCGACGCGCTGAATAATGATGTGGATATCGAATATCCCGCCTTCGACAACATCCTCGTCGCCGTGCGCCAGATGGTCCGCGAACTCGCGTTCGACATCTGCGAAATGCCGATCACGACCTATCTGTGCGCGAAGGCCTACAACAAGCCGTTCACCGCCCTGCCGGTCTTCCTGACCCGCAATTTTCATCACTGGGCCATCTACCATGACACCGCGGCCGGTATCGAAACACCCAAGGACCTGGAGGGAAAGACCGTGGGCGTCAACCGTGGCTATACGGTCACCACCGGGGTCTGGGCGCGCGGCGTCCTGCAGCACGAATATGGCGTTGACCTGGAAAAAGTGCGCTGGGCGGCGACCGGCGATGAACATGTCGCGGAATTCGAGCCGCCCGCCAATGCCGATTACGAGTTCAAGGGCCGGGACCTGGCCGAGCTATTTACGGCTGGCGAGGTTGTGGCGGCGGTGGGCGCGGTGGTGGACGGGGTCCCCAACGTCAGGCCGATGATCCCCGACGCCGTGGAGGCCGGGTTCGCGTCATTTCGAAAGACCGGGATCTATCCCGTCAACCACACCGTCGTGGTCCGTGATGAACTGCTGGAGCAATATCCGGGACTGGCGGTGGATCTTTTCCAGGCGCTCAAATCCTCCAAGGAGGCCTACTTGTCGGGGCTTGACCGGTCCGGCGATCTATCGAAGGAGGACGCGCTCACGGTCCAGCTTGAGACCGGCCTCGGCGGCGATCCCTTCCCCTACGGCGTGGAGCCCAACCGCAAGGCGTTGGAGGCGCTGGTCCGCATGGCGGCCGAGCAGCACATTACACCACGCGAGTTTTCGGTCGAGGAACTGTTCGCCGACGGCACACAGGCGCTGGCGGGATAGAGGTCACGACCGGTGCGATATTCTCCCTCATTCAACAGCGAGACAGCGATGATCACGTTCTCACATCCCAAAATGCTCGCCATGGCGCTGGTCGGATTCATGATCGTCGCGTGCGAAACCACGACGCCCCGGTCCGGATTCCCGGAACTGTCCTATGCGCATCTCGCCCCGATACGGCTCGATGTGGCGCGGATCGATATCGTCAACGCCTATCGGGCGCCGGCGGCCAAACCAAATGTCGAGCACCTGTTTCCGGTGTCGCCCGAGGCGGCCGCCGAAAAATGGGCGCGCGATCGACTGAAGGCCGCCGGCCCGACCGGCTACGCGAAGGTCACGATCAAGCAGGCCAGCGTGGTCGAAGTGCCGTTAAAGCGCACCACCGGTCTGAAAGGAATGCTGACCACCGACCAATCGGAACGCTATGACGGGGTGCTCGAGATCTCGGTTCGTATCGTGGACGGCGAGCGGCGTCAGCGTGGCTCCATCAGCTCACGCGCCCAACGGTCCAAAACCGTCGCCGAGAACATCACCCCGCATGATCGCGACCAGGTCTGGTTCATTATGACCGAAGCCATGATGAACGATCTGAACGCCGCACTCGAAGCTCAGATTCGCAAGCATCTGGGCCAATTCATTCGATAGAGAATATCTTCAGGTCAATTCGCGTTCGGTCAGGCGCCGCAGGAACGCGTCGCACGCCTCGATCTGGGCGCGCGTGACGAACTCGTTCGGCCGATGCGCCTGGTCGACGCTGCCCGGCCCGCATACCACTGCCGGAACTCCGGCCTCCGCGAACAGACCCGCTTCGCAGACGAACGATTCCGTTTCGGTATGGTTGGCGCCCGCGACCCTGAGCGCGAGCCGCACCGCCGACGACTCGGCATCTGAGTCCAGCGTCGGCGCGGTGATATCGACTTTTGTCTCCACGCGGGCTTGCGGTTCAACCTCACGCATGCGCGGCAGGATCTCCGCCTCGACGAAATCGTCCAGGCGATCCAGTATCTCGCGCGCATCGGTGCCCGGCGTGGGCCGGAATTCCCATTTGAAGACGCACTCGCGGGCGATCATATTGACCGCCGCGCCGCCTTGAATGGTGCCGATATTGAAGGTCGTGCCGGGCGGATTGAAGCGCGGATCTTCGCCAGGTTTCGACCTGTATTCCGCCGTCAACCGATTCAGGAAACCTATAATCTCGGCCGCATAGGCAACCGCGTTGACGCCGTCGCCAGGACGGCTGGAATGGCCGTCGCGCCCGACGACGGTGGTGGTCTGCTGGCTGATCCCCTTATGTGCGTCGACGACCCGCATATTGGTGGGCTCGCCGACGATCACCATTTCCGGACGTGGCAGCCCATCCCCGATCAGTTCGATCAGCGGCCGGACGCCGAGGCACCCGACCTCCTCATCATAGGACAGCGCGAAATGGATCGGCGTCTGCAGCCGCCGCGCGATCAGGTCGGGCGCCAATGCCAGCGCACACGCGATGAACCCCTTCATGTCGCAAGTGCCGCGCCCGAAAATCCGGTCGTCGCCGGCCACCGCCTCGAAAGGATCGGTGTCCCAAGGCTGGCCCGCCACCGGAACCGTATCGGTATGTCCCGACAGCACGATGCCGCCCGTTTCCGGCGGCCCGATAGTGGCAAACAGATTCGCCTTTTGGCCGGTCTCGTTGTGCACCAGGCGGACCGGAATACCGAGCCCGTCGAAATAATCGGCGACATTCTCGATCAACGGCAGGTTGGAGCGCGCCGAGGTGGTGTCGTGCGCCACCAGCCTTTCGATCCATTCCATGGTGTCCGGTGCGGTCCCCGACATTTCTAACCTCTCCAGAACGAGGGCGCGAACAGCACCAGGACCGTGAACAGTTCGAGCCGACCGAGCAACATACCGGCCGACAGGATCCATTTCGCGGAATCGGGCAGCGGCGCGAAATTTCCGGCCGGGCCGATAATATCGCCCAGCGCGGGGCCGACATTGCAGATCGCCGTCGCCGCCCCCGACACCGCGGTGACGAAATCCAGTCCGATCGCCCCCAACAACAACGCCAGCAGGGCGAAGGTGGATGCAAACAGGAAGAAAAACCCCATCACCGAGCCCGCGACCTCTTCGGTGATGGGGCGGCGGTTGAAATGCGCCACGAACACGCCATGCGGCTGGACCAGGCGGCGAATCTGCGCTTCGGCGGTGGCATAGAGGACCTGGAACCGGAAGACCTTGATGCCGCAGGTCGTGGACCCGGCGCACCCGCCGACGAACATCACGAAGAAAAATACGCCCATCGCAAGACCGCCCCACGCCCCGTAATCAGCCGTCGAATAGCCTGTCCCGGTGATGATCGAGACCACATTGAAGGACACATAACGGAGCGCGGTGTCGAAATTCATGTCGCGCGCGACGTGCTGCCACGCGGTGAGGACGATCACGCATAGCACCACGAAGGCGACGAACCATTTGACCTGGCTGTCCCGGAAAATAGCCCACACGTCGCCGCGCACGGCCTGGAGATAAAGGACGAACGGCAACCCGCCAACGATCATGAAAACGGTGACGATGATCTCCACCGCCACGTTGTTGAAGCCGCCGACGGATCCGTCGGAGGTCGAAAACCCGCCGGTGGCGATGGTAGTCATGGCGTGCGCGACGGCGTCGAAACCGCCCATCCCGGAAATCCACAGCGCCAGCGCGCAAGTCGCGGTCAGCCCGAGATAAACGAACCCGATGCCGCTGGCGATCTGCGCGACGCGCGGCATGACCTTGTCCGAGCGATCCGAGGATTCCATGCGGAAAAGCTGCATGCCGCCGATCCGCAGCATCGGCATGATGGCGACCGCCATGACGATGATGCCGATGCCGCCCAGCCACTGAAGCAACGCCCGCCACAGCAATATTCCATTGGGGGCGGTGTCGAGCGAGGCGATTACCGTCGATCCCGTGGTGGTAATCCCGGACATCGCCTCGAAAAACGCATCGGTATAGCTGAGCCCTAAATTGGCGAACGCGAACGGCAACGCCGCGAAGGTGGTCAGCGCCAGCCAGCTCAATGTGGTCAGTAAAAAGGCTTGCCGGATGCCGATCTGTCTCACGCCGGGTGACTGGCAGGTAAGGATCATGGTGACGCCGACGAACAGGGTCAGCGCGGCGGAGGCGGCGAAGACCTTCCAGTCGGAATGGCCGACCACCGCGTCGGCCGCCAGCGGCGCGCACATCGCGACCGCGAGCGTCGTCAACAGGATCCCGACGACGAAGAAAATGGGGCGAAAATCGAGCAACTGCCGGTAAGCCCGGGTTCAGTTTCAGACGGGCGGATGATTGGTCAATCTCGGGCTCTTGTCCAGCACGGAACCACCGATCGCGACATCGCCGTCAGGAGGTAAAGGACTGTCCCGGCGCCGGGTTGCCGATGGCGGCTAGAAACTCACGCCGGGTGGAAGCGTCCTCTCGGAAGGCTCCGGTCATGTGGCTGGTGGTAAGAGTGGAGCCGGGCTTGTCCACGCCACGCGTGGTCATGCACTGATGCGACGCCTCGATCACCACGCCGACGCCCTTGGGCTGCAGGATTCCGTTGATGGTGTTGGCGATCTGGGCCGTCATTTTTTCCTGGATCTGAAGGCGCTTGGCGTAGACCTCCACGAGCCGCGCGAGCTTGCTGATCCCCACCACGCGGCGCGCCGGCAGATAGCCGAGATGCGCCCGGCCGATGATCGGCGCCATGTGGTGTTCGCAGTGCGACGTGAAGCGGATATTCCTGAGCACCACCATCTCGTCGTAACCTTCAACCTCCTCGAAGGTCTTGGACAAAATTTCGACCGGGTCCACCTCATAGCCGGCGAACCATTCGCGAAAGGCGCGCGCCACCCTCTCGGGCGTCTCCAGCAACCCTTCCCGCGCCGGGTCGTCGCCGGCCCAGCGGATCAGCGTACGCACCGCTTCCTCCGCTTCAGAAGCCGCCGGGCGCTCCCGCACCCGCTCCGCATCGAAGGTCGAAAGATTTACGCGCTTGGTCGATTCCACGTCAAAGTTCTCCTGGTCGCCGGCAAGACGCCGTTCAATTTCTCAATTGACTTGTTGTTGTTGGTGCGGGCTGTCAAGCGAGAACGCCGGAATTTCCACATCGAAATGCTCACCGCTATTCGACCTCATCCCGTAACTACCGAGCATGATCCCGGAAGGCGTCGGCAACGGGGTGCCGCTGGTATATTCGAAGGCATCGCCCGGCGCGAGTACCGGCTGTTCCCCAACCACGCCGGCGCCGCGAACCTCCTGGACCCGGCCCAGCGAGTCGGTGATCTTCCAGTGACGCGACAGCAATTGCACCCTGTCGTCACCCTGATTGGCAATGCGTACGTGATAGGCCCAGACGAAATGGCCCTCATCCGGCTCCGACTGGTCGCCGAGATATTGGGGTTCGACGGAGACGACGATCTCCCGGGTCGTGCTGCTATACATCACGCAAATTCCACTCTGCCGCGTTTCACACTGTACCGATCCCCAGCCTATAACCTTTGGGAGGGAAGGACAAAGAGTGTTCGGCCCGCCATCGTGGCGAACCCTGCCTAACTCGTGATATTAAGAATATCGACCCGAGCAATTCAGATCGCGCGACAGGAGCAGACGCCTTGACCTCATCCACAGATTTCGACGTCCTGGAGACGACCATCGCCGACGTTCACGCGGCCTACCGGTCGGGTGCATTGACCGCTCGGAAATTGGTCGAAATTTATTTCGGTCGAATTGACGCCTATGACAAAAAGGGGCCGAAGATCAATTCCCTGATCTCGCTCAATCCGCGCGCGTTGGAGGAAGCCGATCGCCTTGACGCGGCGTACCAGGCATCCGGGCCGGTCGGCGCGCTGCATGGCATCCCGATCATCATCAAGGACCAGGCCGACGTCGCGGAAATGCCGACGACGCTGGGCTCGGTGCTGTTCGAGAACCACTTCCCGGGTCGCGATTGCTTCGTCGCCGCGAAGTTGAAGGAAGCCGGCGCGATATTCATCGGCAAGGCGACGCTGGGCGAACTCGGCGCCGGCGACACATACGGATCGCTCTTCGGTGAGTCGCGCAATGTCTATGATTTGCAACGCACCGTGGGCGGATCGTCGGGCGGCTCGGGAGCCAGCGTGTCGGCGAATTTCTGTACCGTAGCCATAGGACAGGAAGGGCTGGCCTCGATTCGGCGGCCCTCGACGTGGAACGGAGTCGCCGGAATGCGCCCGACCGCGGGGCTCGTGAGCCGGGGAGGAGTCTATGCCGGCTGGCCCACCATCAACGGCTCGCTCGGACCCATGGCGCGCGGCGTCACGGACTTGGCCAGACTGCTGGACGTCATGGTCGGCTACGATCCCGACGACCCCGTCACCGCGCACGGTTTCGGTCGCGCGCCCGCGAGCTTCACCGATGGGCTCGAAGAGAACGCGCTCGACGGCGCGCGAATCGGCATTTATCGCGAGCCGATGGGCTGGACCTCGGAGCCCGGTTCGGACGACTTCAACAAGATCACCAAAGTGTTCGACCGGGCGGTGGATGATCTGGCGTCGGCGGGGGCGGAGATTATCGATGACATCAAGTTGCCTGATCTCAATGCCTTGCTGGCCAAGCGCGTCGGCAGTCCCGATGGCGGCGAACAGGCCTTCCAGAATTATTTCCGCGGCTGCGCCAGCATGCCGTTTGCGTCACGCGAAGAGGTCGCGGCGTCCCCGCTGTTCGACCAGTTGACCAGGGGCGCGCGCGAACGCTGGCTGAAATCGATCGCTTCGACGGAACAGCAGGGCGAATACCTGGAAGCGCGCGATACGCTGATGACGCACATGCTGAAAATCATGGCGGATCACCGTCTCGACGCCATCGTGCACAAGGCCGTGGAGCACCAGCCGACCCTGATCAAGGACGGCCTCAACCCGCCCTATGTGGACCAGAAAGGCGCGCCGACCATCAATACCTTCCTGGTGTTCGTACCCTCCGTCGTCGTGCCGGCTGGTTTCACCCGCGACGATTTACCGGCCGGAATTACCTTCCTCGGCCGGCCTTATTCCGACGCCAAAATGATCAAGCTGGCCTACGCCTATGAACAAGCCACCCGCCACCGGCGCGCGCCCGAGAGTACGCCTTAACATCCGAAACGCGGCGCACCGGCCTTTCTTTATGCCGAGGCCAAGGCCTGGGCGAGATCTTCCTTCACGTCTTCCGGGTCTTCCAGCCCGACCGACAGGCGCACCAGGCTGTCGCCGATGCGGAGATAATCGCGGTCCTCCTGCGTCAGACGCTGATGCGTGGTGGTCGCGGGGTGAGTGACGAGGCTTTTGGTATCGCCGAGATTGTTCGAGATGTTGATCAGCCTGAGCGCGTTCAACACGCGGAATGCGCGCTCCTTGCCGCCGTCGATATCGAAGGTCAGAACATTGCCGAAATCGTCCATCTGCTTCCTGGCCAGCGCGTGCTGGGGATGGCTTTCAAGGCCGGGATAGGTCACCCGCGTCAGCCCGTCATGGCCGTCGAGAAAACCGGCCACTTCGGCTGCGTTGCGGCAATGCTGCATGACCCGGAGTTCTAGCGTCTCCAGACCTTTCAGCATAATCCAGGCGTTGAACGGGCTCAGCGAAGGACCGGTATGGCGCATGAAGGGTTTCAGCACGTTCTCGCAGTAATCCTCGCTGCCCAGGATCGCACCGCCGAGGCATCGCCCCTGCCCGTCGATATGCTTGGTCGCGGAATAGACCACGATGTCCGCGCCAAGCTCCATCGGCCGTTGCAGCACCGGGGTCGCGAACACATTGTCGATGACCACCAGCGCGCCCGCTTCGTGGGCGAGCCTGGAGACCGCTTCGATGTCGATGATGTCGAGGCCGGGATTGGACGGCGTCTCGATGAAAACGCACGCCGTCGGCCGCTTCAACGCGTCCGCCCATTGATCGAGATCGGTGCCGTCGACGATGGTCGTCTCGACCCCGTAACGCGGCAATATCTCGGTCAGGATGTAAAGACACGATCCGAATAAGGCGCGCGAGCCGACCACATGGTCGCCGGCTTTCACCATGCAGGCCATGGAGGCGAACACCGCGGCCATGCCGGTCGCGGTCGCGCGGCAATCTGGCGCGCCCTCGATCAGCCGCATACGTTCCTGGAACATGTCGACGGTGGGATTGCTGAAGCGCGAATAGATGAAGCGGTCGATGCGGTCCTTGAACGCGTCCTCGGCCTCCTCGGCGGCGTTATAGATATAGCCGGACGTCGCGAAGATCGCTTCTGAGGTCTCGCCGAATTCAGATCGCATTGTGCCGCCCCGGACCATTTTGGTCCTCGGCCGCCACGATTGCTGAATCTCTTTATCCACTTCCATGTCACTCTCCCTCGGACCCCTTGGGTCAAACGAAAACCCCCGGCCGATCGGCCGGGGGTTTTTCATCCTCCGACCTTTTAGCGTTTTATTTAACGTGGTCGCAAGCCGGCCGGCCCAAATCACCACGGTGGCGGGATTGTTAGCGGGTACGACCGCCGGGGTCAAGCGGCTGAAGAGCGCCGCGCGCCGTGCGCGGTCCACACCGCCAGCGTGAACAGGATCATGGCCCCCGCCTGGTGCGCCGCGGCGATGGCGATCTGGACCTCGCTGAGTAGCGTCGCGATGCCGAGCCCGGCCTGAACCAGTGACCACGCCGCAAGCAAATCGATGGCGCGGCGGTCCGATCCGACCAGCCTGGCGGCCCGCGCGCGGAACCACAAAGCCAGGATCAGGACCACCAGCGAGATTGCCACCACGCGGTGCGTGAACTGCACCGTGGCGGCGTTTTCAAAGAAATTCAGCGGCCATGGGTCGATCGTGAACATGCCGGAAGGCGCAAGCCCGCCATCCATCAGCGGAAAGGTGTTATAGGCGAGCCCGGCATCGATGCCCGCCACGAAGGCGCCAGTTATCACGGTCACGGAAGTCCAGCCCAGCACCGTCCAGCATAGAGGGCGAAGCCGGGCCGCAGCCCCGCCCGATACTCCGGCGCGCGCCAGATCGAGCGCCAGCCACATCAGATAACCATAGATCGCGACCGCCAGCGCGAGATGGGCCGCGAGCCGGTACTGGCTGACCGCCGGCCGGTCTACGAGACCGCTTTTCACCATGTACCAGCCGAGCAACCCCTGCGCGCCGCCGAGCACGAAGGCGAAGACCAACCTGCCGGTCAGCGCGCGATCGAGCCGCCGGCGCAGCAGGAAATAGACGAAAGGAACGAAGAACACGATGCCGATGGCGCGGCCCCACAGGCGATGCAGATATTCGAACCAGTAGATCGCCTTGAAGTCGGCCAGCGTCATCCAGAAATTGCTGGTGCGGAACTCCGGCGAATCGCGATAGGCCTGAAATAGTTCCCGCCACGCGGCCTCGCTGAGCGGCGGCAGGGCGCCGGTGACCGGACGCCAGTCGACGATGGAAAGACCCGATTCCGTCAACCGCGTAACGCCGCCCAGCACCACCATGGCGAACACCATCGCGCAGCAGACGACCAGCCACATCACCACCGCGCGGCTGTCCGATGCTCCGGTGCGGACGCGTCCGGTCAAGGCGTTTTTTCCTCGCGAACTCAGTTCAATTCCAATGTTTGGGCCACGGCAGCGGCCCAAATCATGTCATAGCGTGTCGCCCCTACCCGAACAATAGTGGCATCGGTCGCGCTGCATCGGAAGGCGTCGATCAGCGGGAGCGTTCCATGCTATGACAGTTGCGCGCGGCGTTTGCCGCTGCCAATCGCCGCTAAGGATTCCCGTTTGGACGCCGTCTTTATCGCCACCGCAATCGTCGCGTTTCTTGTCGCGGGCTGCGTCAAGGGGGTGATCGGGCTCGGCCTGCCGCTGACCTCCATCGCCATCCTCACCACCACCATCGGGCTGCGCGAGGCGATCCCGATTATCGTGATCCCGGTGCTGGTCACCAATATCTGGCAGGCCAGCCGGGGCGGCGCGCTGATGCGCCATTTCAGGCGTTTCTGGTCCATGAACCTGCTGCTTTGCGCCGGCACCTGGGCCGGCACGGTGATGCTGTTTATGATCGATCCCAATATCCTGCTGCTCCTGCTGGGGGTCGTGATTATCGCCTGGGTGCTGATCAATCTGTTCGCGGTGCGCGCGACGGTGCCGGACGGCGCGGAATGGTGGATGTCGCCCTCGGTGGGCGCGTTCTCGGGCGTGCTGACCGGGCTTACCGGATCGGTCGGGGCGCCGGTCGCCATCTACCTTCAGGCGCTCGATCTCGAAAAAGAAGCCTTCCTGCAGGCGATCAGCCTGTCGTTTCTGCTCGCCGCCCTAACCTGGATACCGGCGCTCGCCGAACAATCGGCCTATGATTTCGAGATCGCGCTCTATTCGACCGCGGCGCTGGCGCCCGCCTTCGCCGGCATGTGGATCGGCCAGCGCATCCGCTCCCGCCTGTCGGAGGAGCATTTCCGACGCGGCGTGTTCGTCTTTCTGTTAATCGTCGGCGCCAATTTGATCCGCAAGGCGGTATTTTGAGCCGCCCCTCGCGAATTGACCCGCGAACGATTTTGCCACAACATCCACGCTGCCAAACGGACCGGAGTACAGAGCATGAACCGACTGCGCCATATCGCTTATTCGGTGACCGACGTCCCGAAAGCCCGCAAATTCTTCGAAGACGGCTTCGGCATGGACGCGGTGTTGGAAGCATCGCGCGCGCTTTACATGTCGGACGGGGTGATGAACGTCGCGCTGCTCGGCATCGAGGGAAGGCCGGCCGGCTGGGACGGGGCCGAGCCGTTCTACGGCATCCATCATTTTGGTCTCTGGGTCGATGACGCGGCGGAGACCGGGCGGCGCATCGAGGCCGCCGGCGGCGCCTTCGTGACCGGCGAACAGCCGGCCGACGACGACGCTTTCTACGAGCTCAAATACCGCGACCCGTGGGGCAATGTCTTCGATATTACCACCAATGGCTGGGCGGGCGCGGCCAAGGATGTCCAGCCCGGCCCGGGCTCGGCGCGCAGCCGCCTGCGCCACGTGGCGCTGTCGGTGACCGACCCCGAGGCGGTGCAGAAATTTTTCGAGGACGCCTTCGGCATGACCAAGGCGGGCAATGCCGGGGCCGGCGTCTATATGACCGACGGCACGCTGAACATCGCGCTGCTGGGGCGCAAGGGCAAACCGCTCGGCTATGAAGGCACGGAGCCGTTCTACGGTATCGATCATGTGGGTATCTGGGTCGACGACATCACCGAAGCGCGCGAGCGCGTAGAGGCGGCGGGCGCGAAATACGTGCTCGGCAACGAAAGCAACGATCCCAACACGTTCTACGAGATCAAATATCGCGACCCGCTGGGCCACCTGTTCGATCTTACCGCCGGCGGCTGGAAAGGCGCGGTGAAAGAGGTGGTTCCCGCCGCCGAAACCGCCGCCGCGGCCGAGTAGCGGGACGCCTCCATGTCCGATTACGAAGCGCCGGAAGTCCAGCGCCGGCTGTTTCCGGATATCACCGGCAACGCGGTGAACGGGCTGGGCGAGGAAGCGCGGCGTTCTCCGTCGCCCATATACTGGCACTATTCGCAGGACATCGACCTGCCGCACCGCGCGCTGCAGGATTATTATCTGGCCGGGTTCGACGACAAGCCCGAGTTGCAGGATTTTCATTTGAAATATGGCGGGCGCGGCGGACGTGAGCGGCCGGAAAAGCCCTCCGCCCCGGTGGTTGATACGCCGGAGGTCTGGACCGAAAAAATCAAGGCGCACGCGCTCGCCAACGAGGCCGATATCGTGGGCATCGCGCGCATCAAGCCCGAATGGGTGTTCGAGGGGTACGAGGTCGCCGAGCCCTGGATCGTGATGATCGGCGTGGCCATGGATCACGGCGAAATCAACAAGGCGCCCGAACTGCCGTCGGCCGTGGAGACCATGACCCAATATAACCGGGGCACCCGCGCCGCCCGCGCGGTGGCCAATTTCATCCAGTCCCAGGGTTACGACGCGCACCCGCATGGCGGGCCCATGGCGGGACCGATGCTGCTGATCCCGCCCGCCATCGAGGCCGGGCTCGGCGAGCTAGGCAAGCACGGCTCGATGATCAACCGGCGCTTCGGATCGTCGTTCCGGCTCGCCGGGGTGATGACCGATTTGCCGCTGGTGGCGGATGCGCCGGCGCCATTCGGGTCCGACGATTTCTGCGTCAACTGTCAGGTCTGCGTCAACGCCTGCCCGCCCGACGCGATCTTCCGCGAAAAGCAGACCGTGCGCGGCGAGCGCAAATGGTTCGTCGATTTCGACAAATGCATCCCGTTCTTCAACGACACCCAGGGCTGCGGCATCTGCATCGCGCGCTGCCCATGGTCTCGGCCGGGCGTCGCCTCCAACCTTGCCGACAAGCTCGCCGCCCGCCGCGCGCGATTGGAGCGCGGCGAAGGTCACTGATCGCCTTAACCGGCGATGTCGAGCACCACTTTGCCCCGTGTGCGGCCGCCTTCCACATGGCGATGCGCTTCCGCCGCCTCGGCCAGCGGATAGACCGCATCCAGCGTGACCTTGACGGCGCCGTCATCGATCAACCGCCCGATCTCGGCCAGTTGCGCGCCGTCGGGATGGACCAGCACCATGGTCCCCTTGCCCTTATTGGCCTCGGCTTCTTCGGGCGGCACCGGGCCGGTGATCGAGATCAACCAGCCGCCGTCCTTCAGCACCTGCCAGCTGCGCGGCCGCTCGGCGGCATCGATGGTGTGAAAAACCAGGTCGACATCATCGACGACGCCGGTGAAATCGACCGCGCCGTAATCGACGAACTGATCGACGCCGAGCCCCGTGACGAAAGCCTCGTTACGCGCCGACGCGGTGCCGATTACCGTCGCGCCCTTCCATTTCGCGAGTTGCGCCGCGATATGGCCGACGCCACCGGCGGCCGCGTGGATCAGGGCGCGCTGACCGGCTGCCAGCCCGGCGGTATCGAACATCGCCTGCCAGGCGGTCAGCGCCACCAGCGGCACGGCGGCAGCTTCGGCATGGCTCAGCGAGGCGGGCTTGGGCGCGAGATCGCCGGCGGGCGCGCTGACATATTCGGCGTAGGCCCCGGCGAGGACGGGAAAGCGCGGCATGGAAAACACCTCATCGCCCACTTTCCAGTCCGGCGAGCGGCTTTCGACCACGGTGCCCGAAATATCCCAACCCAGGATTACCGGCATCTTCACGTCGTCGCCCCAGCGGCGGTTCACGCCGATGCCGTCGCGGGTCTTGAAATCGATCGGATTGATGCCGGCGGCATGGACCCGGACCAGCACCTCGCCCTCGTCCGCGACCGGCCGCGGCGCGTCTTCCAGCACCAGCGCATCGGCGTTGCCGAAATCATGCATGGTGACGGCTTTCATGGTCTCGGTCATGGTGCGCTCCCTGAAATTATTCCGGGTCGAGTTTAAAGCGCCGCGCGGCGCGCAGGAAGGCGCTGGTGTGGAAGTCCTGCGCCGCGCGCGGATAGGTGTGTTCGCGCCCGACCGGGCAGGCGCGGCGCGCCATGCAGCCCCGTTCGCGGCAGGGCGCGCCCAAGGGTCCGTCCACGTGACCGACACAGGCCGCCACATCGAAACGGTCCGGCTTGAACGCGTCGGCCGGGCAGACCTTCAGGCACGGTTTCCCGGCGCAAGCCTCGCACGGGCTGGGCGCATCGTCGCGTGGCGGCGGCTCGGTGGACTCGGCGAAGACGAAGGCGGCGCGATAGACGTGCCACAATCCGAATTCGGGATGGATCATGATGCCGGTGGGCGACCTGTATACCGGCTCGGCGCGCGCCGCCCAATCCTGGATCGGCGGAAAATACGGCCCCTCGTTGGGCAGGATCGCATGCGCGCCCACCGTGTCGGCCGCGGCCAGAATGCCGGGCCGCAGCCAATCGTCGAGCGGATTGCGTCCCGGCCGTTCGCGCGCCGCGAAGATCCGCCACATGGCATCGCCCGCATTGCCGGCCAGCACCACCGTCGCCGCCGCGCGCCCGTCGGGCAGCGGCGGCACATTGTCGTCGACGCGCGCCTGGAACCCACCCCGGACAAACAGTCCCCAGGGCGCCAGCGCGGCGGAAAGTTTTTCGAGCAACACCATATAATCCAGATCAACCCGGCGTTTGTCCGCTAAACTTATAAAGATTGCAGGAGGACCGGTCATGGAAGAACAGGAATTCGAGAACGCGATTGCGATGCTGCTAAACGACATGCAGGGCGATGTCGGAGACGCGCATGAGATTTTCCTGCGCCTGAAACAGACGCTCGACGGCATGCGCGCCATCGGCATGCCGATCCCCGACGATCTCGCGGCCATGGAACGCGACATGGCGGCGGAGTTCGAGGACGAGGCGAAGGGCTAACCGCCATGCTGATGCGGGCCATTCCCGCGACCGACGAGGAGATTCCGGCGGTCGGTCTCGGGACGTGGCAGGGTTTCGATATCGGCGCGGGCGCGGCCAAGAGGGAGCAGCGCGCCCGCATATTGTCGCATCTGTTCGCCGCCGGCGGCACGGTGATCGATTCCTCGCCCATGTACGGCCGCGCCGAGGAGGTCACCGGCGATCTGCTGGCCGGCATGGCGGCGCACGACAAAGCTTTTCTCGCTACAAAGGTGAGGACCAGCGGCCGTGAAGCCGGCATCCGTCAGATCGAAGATTCTTTCCGGCTGATGCGCACCGAAACTCTCGATCTGCTACAGATCCATAATCTGATCGACTGGAAAACCCATCTCGATACATTGCGCCGGCTGAAGGACGCGGGCCGGGTGCGCTATATCGGTATCACTCATTACACGAGGGCCTCGATCCCCGATCTCAGCGATATCGTCCGCGCCGAGAAACTGGATTTCGTGCAGCTCGCATATTCACTGGCGCTGCCCGACGCGGCCGAGACCCTGTTGCCGTTATGCGCCGACAAGGGCGTCGCGACACTGATCAACCGGCCGTTCGACGGCGGCGGCATGTTCCGCGCGACGCGCCGCGACGCGTTGCCGCCCTGGGCCGCCGAGTTCGACACCGCGAGCTGGAGCCAGTTCTTCCTGAAGTTCATCCTCGCCCACCCGGCGGTGACCTGCGTGATTCCGGGAACCGGCAATCCCGACCGCGCATTCGACGATTTCGCGTCCGGGCAGGGCCGCATTCCGGATGAAGCCGAGGCGCGGCGCATGCTCGGCCACTGGCGGAGCCTTTAGTTGGCGCAGATCACGCGCGGCGAGTTCCTGCGTCTCGCGGCCGGCGCGGCGGCGGCGCTGGGCGGCGGCGGGCCCGCGCACGCCGCTCCCGGTCTCAATACCCGCGTGATTCCGAAATCCGGGGAAAACTGCCGGTCATCGGCATCGGCACCGCGCGCGCCTTCGATGTCCGTAATG
>CAZPMO010000002.1:28150-74316 GCA_964587515.1 uncultured Rhodospirillaceae bacterium
CCGACGGGGCGCGCTCCGCTGGCCGAGGTAGTTCGCCTACTGTTCGCGGCCGGCGGCTCGGTAATCGATACCTCGCCCATGTACGGCAACGCCGAGAAGATCATCGGCGAGATTCTGCGCGATCTCGATGCGCGCAACCGCGCCTTCATCGCCACCAAGGTGTGGACCGAGGGGCGCGCCCGCGGCATGGATCAAATGCGCGCTTCCATGCGTCTGTTGCGCGCCGAACGCGTTGAGCTGATGCAGGTGCATAATCTGGTCGACTGGCGGGTGCAGCTCAGGACGCTGCGCGAATGGAAGGAGGCCGGCGCCATCCGACATATCGGCATCACCCACTGGACGCGAAACTCGGTGGACACCCTGGCCGGGATCGTCGCGGCGGAGCCGCTGGATTTCGTGCAGCTCCCCTATTCGCTGGGCATGCGGGAAGCGGAAAAGAGACTCCTGCCGCTGTGCGCCGACAAAGGCGTCGCGGTGCTGGTCAACCGGCCGTTTATTCGGGGCGCCATGTTCCGCGAGGCGCGCGGCCGCCTGCTGCCGCCCTGGGTCAAGGCCGAGCTTGGCGTGCGAAGCTGGGCCCAGTATTTCCTGAAATATCTGCTCGGCCACCCGGCGGTAACCTGCGTGATCCCCGGCACCGCGAAGCCACGCCACATGCGCGACAATCTCGCCGCCGGGCTCGGCGCACTCCCCGACGCGGCCCAGCACCGCAAAATGCTGACCGACTGGCGGCGCGGCTGAGCGAAGGGATCGTCGGCGGAATCATCCCGGACAAGCGGGGTCGGATGGATTAATCTGATGCGATACCAGGGAGTCACGATCATGGCAAAACAGACCGCCGCGACACCGACCGAAGAGCGTTGCGTGACGTCGTATCCGGCGCGGCGCGGCTATACGCCGGGAGCGGCATTCCCGCCCACGGTGACCAATGTCGATGACGTGATCGATATTCATTGCCACGCCCATGCCGGCCAGCAGGATGCGCTGGCGCTGGCCAAGTTCGCCTCGCAATCGGGCATGGGCGGTATTCTCTATAAGACCATCACCGGGCCCGGCGACCCGGCCGGCGTGGTGCGCGGCGTGCAGGAAGACCTAAACCGCTGGGCCGACGCCGAGGACGTGACGCCGATCACCTGTTGGGCCGGGGCGCTGATGGCGTTCGACGGCGAGACTCCGGACGCGGCGTGGGTGACACGCCAGATCGATTCCGGCGTGATCGCGATCTGGTTTCCCGTGTTCAACCACGCGAACACGCTGTCCAAGGTCGGCGGCAAGCCGATCTGGTGGGACAAGACCGCCAGCCCCACCGATCACACCGCGCCGCTGCCGTGGGACGAGGCGCTGGCGATCGGTCATTACCTGCTCGACGAGGGCGGCGGGCTGCGCGCGGAAGTGAAGGAAATCCTGCGCGTGATCGCGGATCGCGATGTCGCGGTCTGCTTCGGTCACGCGACCCACGCCGAGATTTATCTGATGGCCGAGGAGGTCCAGAAGCTCGGCATCACGCGGGCCTTTATCGATCACCCGTTCAGCCCGTTCGTCGATCTCGAGATCGCGCAGATGACGGAGCTTGGCCAGGCCGGGCTGACGCTGAACTTCACCTATGACGAGCTGTCGCCGCTGCTGGGCATCGATCCGGCGAAAATGTACGAAGCAATCCGGGCGATCGGGCTCGACCACGTAACGCTGTCCAGCGACGCGGGCGAGCCGCTGTTCCCCAACTCGGTGGAATGCATGCGCCTGATCCGCGCCTACATGGAAGCCTTCGGGCTGAACGCCGGGGAACTGCGCACGGTCTCGGTGGACAACCCCGCCCGCATCGTCGGGCTGCACTGACTTACGAACCACGAACCCAGAGGAAGACCACGATGATCGTCGATTTTCAGCATCACTTCACCCCAAGGGTCCTGATCAAGGAAGACCCGGGTGACGGCAAGATCACGCGCTATGACGAGCAGGGCGTGCCCAGCTATTCGATCCACTCGATGCTGTGGGACCTCGACGAGCATATCCGTATGATGGATATCGCGGGCATCGACGTCACGGTGTTGAGCTGCGCCGAGGGCATGTCGGCGCCGCTGGACAGGTCGATCATCTGCAACGACGAGGCCAAGAAGGCCGAAACGGACTATCCCGGCCGTTTCAAGGGCATCGCGCACGCCCACCCGCTGGGCGGCGACGACGCCATGCGCGAGTTGAACCGTTGCGCCAATGAGCTCGGCTTCGCGGGCGTGGTGACGACCTCGGAAATGGACGGGGTCTATCTCGATTCACCGGAGCTCAACCCGTTCTGGGCGGAGTGCGAAAAGCTCGGGCTCTATGTATTCATCCACCCGGCGCTGAAGCTTTCCCATTCCGAGCAGTTCGACGCCTTCGACCTGGCGCGCGCCGTCGGTCGTGAGTTCTCGCTGGTGATGGCCACCATCCGGCTGATCAACGGCGGCGTGCTCGACCGTTTCCCCGGCCTGAAGGTGCAGATGGCACATCTTTCGGGCGGCATCGCCTCGGTGCTGGGACGCGTGCGCAGCTATCAGGACCGCGATTTCTGGGGCACCGCCGGTAACGAACGGCACGGCTGCCTGCCCGAACACGATTTCGACTATTACCTGAAGGAACGGCTGGTCTTCGACACCGCCGGGTTCTGCGGCGCGACCAGCTCGGTCGAGACCTCGGTGGTCGAGCTTGATCCGGACCGCATCGTGTTCGCGTCCGATTATCCGCAGGAAATCCGCGAGCCCGAAGCGGTAAAGGCCTTCGTTGACGGCATAAAGGCGATGGGCGCCGACGGCGAGAAAATCCTGTCGGGCAACGTCAACCTTCTGCTGCCGGGATAGGCCGGACCGACCATGGCCCTGACCGCCACGCCCCTGCATCCGCTTTTCGCGGCCGAGATTTCGGGGATCGACCTCGGCGGCCGGATCGATGACGGGACGTTCGGGGACCTTAAACAGGCGATGGACGAATTCGGCGTCTGCGTGGTTCACCACGCGACGCCGCTATCGGACGAACAACACATCGCGGTCAGCGAACGGTTCGGTCCTATCGAACGCGGCGAAATTCTGAAGGTCGCCGGCAAGTCTGGGCTGCGCATTCGCCATCATGAGATCATCGACCAGAGCAATATGGACGAGAACGGCGACATCTTCGTCGAGGACGACCGCCGTCTGATGTTCAAGCGCGCCAACCGGCTGTGGCACACAGATTTGTCATTCCATCCCATCCGCGCGACGATTTCGCTGCTGTCGGGACATATCGTGCCGCCGGGCGGGGCCGATACCGAGTTCGCCGATATGCGCGCGGCCTATGACGCATTGCCCGGGACGCTTAAATCGGAAATCGAAGGGCTGGAGGCGGAGCATTCCTATTGGCATTCGCGGGTTCTCGGCGGCGGTCCGGAACCGACCGAAGACGAGCGACGCTCGCGCCCGCCCGCCGTGCACAAGCTTGTGCACATCCATGAAGGCTCCAACCGCAAGGCGCTCTATATCGCCTCGCACGTAAGCCGGATCGTCGGCCGGCCGGTGGAGGAAGGGCGCGCGTTGATACAGGAATTAATGGCGTTCGCGACGCGGCCGGAATTCATATACCGCCACAAGTGGCGCGTCGGCGACGTGGTGATCTGGGACAATCTGTGCACGCTTCACCGCGCCACGGCATTCGAGGACACCACCCACCGCCGCGACATGCGCCGCACCACCTGCCGCGAAGCCGAGGTGCCGAGGACAGCCGGATAGAGAATTTTCGGCTGCGCTACGCCACCAATTTTCACCCCGGACTTGATCCGGGGTCCAGCGGTGGCAGCACGATTTAATCCATTTTGAAAGGAATTCCCCTGGGTTTTCTATTATTGGGGGGAAGCTTTGATCATACGACTCGTCTTTCGCTGAAAGGATCGCTGGGCCCCGGATCAAGTTCCGGGGTGACAGGAGGAAGTATCCCGCTACCAACGAAATCCCGTTGTCGACCCCGGAAATCTAGGCGCGCGCGGTTGGGAAGGGGCTGCGATCGACATAGTCGATCTGCTTGCGGGCGAGGATTTCCATCAGCTCGGCGCGGGTCGCGAGGTGGCCCGGATCGTCCCACAGATTGTCCATCTCGTGCGGGTCGTTCTCGAGGTCGTAGATCTCGCCCCATTCAATGTCCTGGTAGACGCTCATACGCCAGCGCCGCGTGACCAAGGTGCGCATCCGGGGCGGCTTGTCGAAGCCGAGATAGTTGCGCTGGTCGTCGGCCTCGATCAGCACCGCTTCGGTGTCGTCGTCCTTGCCGGCGATGGCGGGCAGCAGGCTGTGTCCCTGGATGCCGTTATAGGGAACCAGTCGCGCGCGATCGAGGATGGTGGATGCGATATCGAGCGTGCCCGACATGGCGTCGCTGGCGCCGACGCTGGCGCGGTCGGGCGTGTCGGCCCAGATGAACGGCACCCGGATCAGCCCCTGATAATGGGCCGGGCCCTTCAGCATCATCTGGTGATCGCCCAGGAAATCGCCATGATCCGTGGTGAATACGACCACCGTGTTGTCGGCCATGCCGTGCTCGGCGAGGCGCGCTAGGATCGCGCCCACCGCGTCGTCGATCATCGCAATCATGTCGCAGGTCAGCGCCATGGCCTCGCGCGCCTCGCGCTCAGTCACCGCGAAGGCGTTCTGCTGGGACCGCAACGCCGTGCCCGCGTCACGCTGCTGATGGCTCCATGCGACATGGGGCTGCAGCGGCTTGTTGCCGTGATCGAACGATGGCGGCAGCGTCATTTCGTCCGGGCTGTACATGCCCCAATACTTGCCGGGCGGCGTGAAGGGATGGTGCGGATCGGGAAACGAGACCATGGCGAAGAACGGCTTGTCGTCTTCGTCCCCGGCGCGGGCGTCGAGATATTCGAGCGACTTCTCCTCGATATAGGCTGTCGGGTAAAGCTCGGCCGGCACCGCCGTGCGATAGGCCTGCGGGCAGACATAGTCGTGCGGCAGGCAGTTGTCGGGGCCGCGCAGCGAATCCGGATCGTCGTGGTGCTGATGCAGCCAGTGGTAATAATGCCCGCCGACCTTGTCGCCATGTTCGGTGCAGAGATCGACATGGTCGAAGCCATAGAACGGCAACGTCATGGGCGCGAATTCGCCGTTCGGCCAGCGTTTGGGATTTTCCTGGTCGTAGGGGCGATCTTCGGCCGCGACCCGTCTCGCCTCATCCATTGCGGCGGGCGGCGCGGCGTAATCGGCCGGGTATTCCGGACGCGGCATCATGGGTGGGTTGGGCGTCATGTTCTGGAGGTGGCTCTTGCCGATCAAGGCGGTGCGCCAGCCGGCGGCGCTCAGCAGGTCGGTAAAGGTATTGGCCATCAGCGACAGCGGTATGCCGTTGTGGCGCGCGCCGTGGGCCGACGGCATGCGCCCGGTCATCAGGCTGGCGCGGTTGGGCATGCAGACCGGGCTCGCCACATGGAAACGGTCGAAGCGCCGCCCGCGCGCCGCGATGGAATCGATATGCGGCGTCTTCAGCACCGGATGCCCGGCGCAGCCGAGATAATCCGCCCGATGCTGGTCGGTGATGAAGAACAGAAAATTCGGCCGATCGCTCATGACAACGTCCCTGATAGCTGTTCGGGGAGTTTCGCCTTAGCGACCTGTCGACGCAACCGGGGCGCGCCCTAATTTGTGACACCATGAATCTAATTTGGGGACACCATTGGAGCAAGGTATCGATTTTCAGATCAGAGGTAGAATGGTGTCCCCGAATTAAGGATCACCAGATTAGGCGGGCCTATGCCTTCAGCACGCCGCGCTTGATCTGATCGGCTTCGATGGAATCGAACAGGGCCTGGAAATTGCCTTCGCCGAAGCCTTCATTTCCCTTGCGCTCGATAAGCTCGAAGAAGATCGGCCCGATTACGTTCTCGGTGAAGATCTGCAACAACAGCCCCTTGCCGTCCTGGGGCGCGCCGTCGATCAGGATCGCGTCATCGGCGAGCCGCGCGAGGTTCTCGCCGTGGCCCGGCACGCGCGCATCCACCGCCTCGTAATAGGTTTCCGGCGTCTCGAGAAAGCGGACGCCGCGCCGGCGCAGCCCCTCGACCGCCTCATAGATGTCGGCGCAGCTGAGCGCCACATGCTGGATGCCCTCGCCACGATAGGCGTCGAGATATTCGGCGATCTGCGACTTGTCGTCGGCGGATTCATTGATCGGGATGCGGATTTTGCCGCACGGGCTGGTCATCGCCTTGCTTTTCAAGCCGGTCTTCGCGCCCTTGATATCGAAAAAGCGGATTTCTCGGAACCCGAACAACCTCTCGTAAAACCCCGCCCATTCGTCCATGCGGCCCTGGTGAACATTGTGGGTCAGATGATCGATACCGATCAGCCCCTCGCCCGACGGCACGTTGCCGGTGCCGGGAATGGGAACGAAATCGACGTCATAGATCGTCGCCCCGTCATAACGGTCGACCAGATAGAGCAGGCTGCCGCCGATACCTTCGATGGCGGGGATGTTGAGCTCCATGGGTCCGATACGCGCCTCGACCGGCTTGGCGCCAAGCTCGATCGCGCGCCGCTGCGCCACCGCCGCATCCGCGACACGGAATGCCATCGCACAGGCCGACGGCCCGTGCACCCTGGCGAACGCCTGGGCGAAGCTGTCGGGCTCGGAGTTCACGATGAAGTTGACCCCGCCCTGGCGATAAAGCAGCACGTCCTTGGAGCGGTGCCGGGCAACCGCCGTGAAACCCAGTCTTTCGAACAGGTCTTTCAGCAGTTGCGGATCGGGCGCGGTGTATTCGACGAATTCGAAACCGTCGGTGCCCATCGGGTTGTCGAGCGGTGTTACGTTTTCAGCCACGGCGCGTCTCCTTTAACCGGATCGACGCTCCCCGCTGTTTTCAATTTATTGTGCGTTGGTATGTAAATGGTTGTTCGGATGGCGACTTTACACCCCCTTTAATGTGCTGATAGCCTCGCGCCGGCCGGCACCACGCTTGGCCAGGTCGCCCGCGCCGCGGCGCCCTATCTTGTGTGCGACGCGATCCTGGTGGCGCTGCTGATTTTCTTCCCCCAGATCGCGCTTTATCTGCCGAGCTTCATGGAGTGATGTCGCCGATCCGATGACGCGTTATCGGATCGGCGACATCACGAAATATTGTACTTTGCTCTAGCATTTATTGGACACATTTCCTAGTTGATCTATGTAAGTGCCGTTTCAGGCCCAATCCAGTTGATTGTACTGTCGAAATACCAAGTCCGGTTCGGCTCTGATTCATCATGGTGGGAAAAATAAATTGAGGCGTTGTAAGTATTTTCTCCTATTAGTAGTCGGTCTGTTGGCAGCGCCCGTGGCTGTCGCGGGCACCACCGCCGACAGCGAGACGCTGCGTCTGGTGGGCGCGTCATCCAATAATTTTCCACCGGTCAATCTGCTGGAAGAGGGCGGCGAACTGACCGGATTCGGGCGCGATATGGCCCGAGCGGTGGTTGGCGCCGTGGGCGGGTCGATGACGCATATCCATTCGCCGATCTGGACCAACGTGCTGAAGTGGCTCGCCGACGGCGAAGCGGATTTCATCCACGACACGGGCTATACGCCCGAGCGCACACAGAGCCTCGATTACAGCGAACCGATTTTGAAGATGCCCGAGGAAATCTTCGTTCGCAGCCACCGGTTCGACATCCAGTCGCTCGACTCGCTCGCCGGTAAGCGCGTCGCATGCGTAAACCGGCACATCACGCACCTCTATTTAATGAAGTTCCCGAGAATCCAGTGCGTGGTGGTCAAGACGCCGCCCGACGCTGTCCGGGCGCTTTTCGACGGCACCGTGGACGCGGTGATCTATCCGCGTCAGATCGTCCTTTACTACGCCTATCAACTCGGGCTTGCGGACGGCATCAAAACGGTGGGCGAGCCGCTGCGCACCCTGACCTGGCACATGGTGGTCAAACGGGGAAACGCCAGGGTCCTGTTGCTGCTCAACCAGGGCATCGCGAAGGTGAAGGCGAGCGGCGAATACGAACGTATTTACGACAAATGGTTCGGCCGCGCCCTTCCCAAGGTTTATCCGGAAGAAAAGATTCTCTGGATCGTCGGCATCATTCTGGCGGTCATTGTTCTGTTGGCGATAGCGGTGTTGGTCTGGTTGTCGGTGCTGCGCCGTGAGGTCCGGAGACGCACGACGGAGCTTCGTCAAAGCGAGGAGCGCTATCGCGGCGTCGTCGACTTCGCGCCCAACGCGATCGTCGTCCACGATGGCTCACACATCATCTTCGCCAACGAGGCCGCCGCCCGGCTGCATGGCGCGAGCACGCCGGACGATCTGGTCGACCGCCACTGGCTGGACCTAATCCACCCGGATGAGCGCGAACGTGCAATCGAGCGCAACGAGAAATTCATGTCTGAATGGATTCCGGCGCCGCCCATTATTCGTAACAGGCTTCGCCTGGACGGCTCGGAAATTCAGGTCGAGACAGCGGCGACGCCTATAATGTGGGACGGCAAACCGGCGATCCTGGGAATGTTCCGCGATATCAGCGAACAGGTGGCGGCGGAGAAAGCGCTGCGCTCGAGCGAGGAACGGTTCCGCGACGTCGCGGAGATCGCCACCGACTGGATATGGGAGACTGGGCCGGATTTGCGCTTCTCCTGGGTGTCGTCCCGGATATACGAGTTGCTGGGGAGGACGCCCGAGGAGTTTATCGGCAAAACCGCCCGGGACCTGGGCCCGCCCGACAATCATTCGGACGAATGGTCGAATGTCTTGGAGAGCTTTGAAGCCCATCGACCGTTTACCGGCATTACTTATTCGCGGACCTTTAATTCGGGCGAACAACGTCACATCACGGTCAGCGGCAAGCCGCTTTTCGACGCCGACGGCGGCTTCCTTGGCTATCGTGGCGTCGGTCGCGACATCACCGGAGAGGTCGAGGCCAAGGATCAGGCAACCCGTGTCCGCGAACAATTTTTGCGCGCCGTTGAAAATATTTCGGACAGCGTTGCGCTGTTCGATACCGAAGAGCGGCTGGTATTTTCCAACCACGCCTTTCGCAAGGGGTTGGGCGACGCCGCCGACACCGTGGTCCCGGGCATGACGTACGAGCAAACCCTGCGTGAGAGGATAAAGTTCGACGAGGTGCCGGATGCGGGCAAGGGCCATGAAGAAGAATGGGTCACTGAACGCCTGGCCGATTTCCGCGCGGCGCGGGGGGCCACGACGTTCGAACGGGACGGCCGGTGGGCGGAAATCCGCGCGGAACGTCTGCCCGACGGCGGCACGATCCTGCGGATATCCAATTTCACAGATCGCATGCGGGCGGAGAACGTCAATCGCCGTCTTGCCGCGATCGTAGGAGCCTCCGCGGACGCCATTATCGGCACCACGATCGAAGGCATCCTCACGGAGTGGAACAAGGGCGCCGAAGAGCTGTACGGCTATACCGCCAGCGAGGCCATCGGGCAGCCGATCTATATCATCGCGCCCGACGATACGCTCGACGAAGCCCACAAAAACTCCCTGATCGTAAAGCAGGGCGGGCGCGTCGATAATATGGAGACCGTTCGCCGGCGACAGGACGGCACGCTGATCGATATCTCTCTGACGATTTCTCCCATCCGGGATGCAACCGGGCATATCGTCGGATTGTCGGATTGTCGGCCATCCACCGCGACATCACGGAGCGCAAGACGGCGGAAGCAAAGCTGAGATCGAGCGAAAGGCGTTTTCGCGACTTCGCGGATTCGGGCTCGGATTGGTATTGGGAGACCGACGAAAATTTCCGGTTCACCTGGTTCTCGGTGGACCGCCAGCCGACCGACAGGTTGGCCACAGCCGACCTGATCGGCAAGACGCCGTCGGAACTGCCGGGGATGGACCCGGAAAGCGCCGAGGCCTGGAATCGTCTGATCGAAGAACTCGGAAACGACCGCGGAACCTTCAGGGGCTTCCAATATTGTTCGTATTCGCCCGACAGCGAAATCCGCCACCTCAGCGCCAACGGTCTCCCGTTTGTCGATGAGGACGGCAACTTCAGCGGTTATCGGGGCAGCGCGACCGATATCACAGCGCAAGTCGAGGCCGAGCAACGACTCCGCCAGGCGCTGAAAATGGAGGCAGTAGGTCAGCTAACCGGCGGAATCGCCCATGATTTCAATAATTTACTTACAATCATCCTGGGGAATCTTCAGCTCATGGAGCGCTCGCCTGCCAGGCGCGAATCCCATGTTGGAAATCTCGATCAGCACGCATTGAGGGACGACGCGATATCGGCCGCCGAGAAGGCCGCCCGATTGACCCATCGCCTGCTGGCGTTCGCCCGTGAACAGCCGCTACTTCCCCGACCCCTCGATGTCGGCGCCGTGGTTGAGGGCATGCGCGAGCTCATTTGCCGAACCGTGAGAGAAAATATCGCGGTCCGCTTCGAGCACAACGATCGGGTGCACGCTTTCGCCGACCCTTCGCAACTCGAGAACGCGGTGCTCAACCTTGTGATCAACGCGCGCGACGCCATGCCGGACGGTGGACAATTGACCATCGAAACCGGAGAGCGTTATTTCGGAAATGGCAACGCCCCGGACAACGACGCGGCCGCGCCTGGCCACTATGTCACGGTATCGGTAACCGACACCGGAACAGGGATACCGGCCGAAATGCAGTCACGCGTGTTCGAGCCGTTTTTCACCAGCAAGGACACGGGCCAGGGAAGTGGGCTCGGGCTGAGCATGGTGCACGGCTTCGCCCGACAATCCGGCGGGCAGGTCGATATCGAGAGCGAGATGGGCCGCGGAACCACCGTCTGCATATCGCTGCCCAAGACCGGTGAGGCGGTGGTGGTCGAACAGGTCGGGCCAAATACGCTTTCGGAAGAGGATCTCAGTGGTGGCGGCAAGATCGTCCTGTTGGTGGAGGACGATCCCGCAGTCTGTGAGAGCACACAGGCGCTCGTCGAGTCATACGGTTACGTCGTTTATACAGCCTCGGACGGCCCGTCCGGGCTGAAAATTCTGCAACAGAACACGGAAATCGATCTCATGCTGACTGATTTGGTGATGCCCGGCGGCATGTCCGGGATCAGTCTGGGGAAACAGGCTAAAAAGGAAAATCCGGACCTCAAAATCCTTTACATGTCGGGACACGTCAATGAAAAGCTCGGCGTGGATAGCGAGGATCTGGAATCGGTCCGGTTTATTCGCAAGCCGTTCAAGATGGAGAACCTTGCGCGGGAACTCCACTTGGCCCTGCTGGATTAATCCGCCTCATCGTTCTCGAACGGCTCGCGGGTCAGGCGGTCGCCTTTTCTCGAGGTCGCGATCATGGCGATCATCGCGCCCGCGGTCAGCGCCAGCAGGATGACCATGAACAGGTGGAAGTTGCGGGTCTGTAAAAGCGTCGCTCCCATATACCAGAGCGCCCCGAGGACGATTGCCAGCACCAGCCAGTGAAACGGTTTGCCGAGAAAAATTTTCCGCATCACGCCAGTCCCGGCTCGGCCCGGCTGCGGCGAATTATGGTGAACACGATCACCGCACCGCCGACGGCGTTGAGAACGAAACCCGATATCCCGAGCGGCGTCAGCAGCGGCGGAAACATCGCGCCTATCCCGGACACACCGATGACGATGCGCGCGATCATCGGCATAGGTCCGCGGTACCAGCCCTCGAGCGCCAGCGACAACGCCCAGACGCCGGCGAACGCGGCCACCGCGGAATAAGCCGTCAGCCACAGCGGCCCCTCGAACAGCAGGCTCGGGTTATAGACGAAGACGAAGGGCACGAGGTACTTGGCGATGCCGATGCGCGCGGACTCGAAGGCCGTCGCCATCGGCCGGCTGCCGGCGATCGCCGCCGCCGCGAACGACGCCAACGCCACTGGTGGCGTGATGGTGGAGACCACGCCGTAATAGAATGCGAACATGTGGGCCGCCATTGGCTTAACGCCAATTTCGATCAGGGCCGGCACGATCAGGGCCGCGACGGTAATATAGACCGCCGTCGTGGTGATCCCCATCCCCAGCAGGATCGCGGCGATGGCGGTCAGGACCAGCAGCAGGAACAGATAGCCCTGCGAAAGATCGATCACCGAATTGGTGAATTTGAGCCCGAGGCCGGAAACGAAGATCGAGCCGATAATGATACCGGCGCAGGCGCAGGCGACGCTCACCGGGATCGTGCTGCGTACCCCCGATTCCATGGCCGAGAAAATATCGACCGGGCTCATCCGGGTACGCGGGTTTACGAAGGTCATGATGGTCAGGACGATGATCGCCCAGAACGCGGAAAGCGTTGCCGTGAACCCGTAAATCAGCAGCACCACCAGGATCGCCAGCGACAGCAAAAGGTGCCAGCCGTCCTTCAGCACGTCGAGGAGGCGCGGCAACTCATCGCGCGGCACGCGCTCGATGCCGAGTTTCTCGGCTTCCAGATGCACCATGAAATAGACGGTCGCGAAATAGAGGAAAGTCGGCACAATCGCCGCCACGATCACCGACAGATATCGGACGCCCATGAATTCGGCGATGATGAAGGCTGCGGCGCCCATGATCGGCGGCGTAATCTGTCCACCCGAAGACGCGCAGGCCTCGACCGCGGCGGCGAATTTCGCGCCATAGCCGAGCCGTTTCATCATCGGGATGGTGAACGACCCGGTGGTCACCACGTTGGCCGTCGCCGATCCCGAGACGGTGCCGAGGAAGGCGGACGCCACCACCGACGCCTTGGCCGGTCCGCCTATGCGATGCCCGGTCAGCGAGACCGCGAGATCGATGAAGAACCGCCCGGCACCGGAACGGATCAAAATCCCGCCGAACACAATGAACAGCACGATATAGGTGGACGCGACAAGCAGCGGGATGCCGAACACGCCGATAAGCTGAATGAACTGGGCGTCGATGAAGGTGTCGACCGACACCGGTGGCCCATACAACATGCCGAAGAAGTAATCCGAGAAAAGCGTATGGACGATAAAGAACAGCGTGATGATCACCATCGTCCAGCCGACGGCGCGGCGCGTCATTTCGAGCACCAGGGCGATCAGCATCCAGCCGAAATAGAAATCGGCCTCGACCGGCGCTCCTTCGCGCGCCTGCATCTCCTCGATATCGAACAGCATGTAGCTCTGCACCGCGATGACCGCGACGATCAGCGCAAGATCAATGGCGAAGCCCGCGATGCGCCGGCCATTCCCCGGATCGCCCGCGACCACCAGGGGATCGGAAATGGAGCTCCTGAACATCGGATAGACCAGCGCGGCCAGCACCAGCATCACCGCCAGATGGGTGCTCCGGAACGAAAGCGATTCGGGTGTGCCGAAACCGGCAACGAAGAGATGAAAAAGCGCAAGCATGATCGCCAGCGCCGACGCCGCGAACATGACACATGTGGTGAACTCGATCCGACGGGCGCGCAACACCCTCTCGAACAGAGCGTATTCGCGTATTTCCTCGAAGTGCAGGCGGCGCTTCGTTTCGGACATAAGATGGGTTGCGGCCGATGGATGATCAGGGGAGGTGCCGGGATGCGGCGTCTCCCCTGTATCCTAAACGGCGCCGACTACTTTTTGACGCCCTTTTCGGCGTAGAACTTCATGGCGCCGGGATGAACCGGGATCGCCGCGGCCTTCAGGGCCGAGGCGAGGTTCACGTTCTTCCAGTTGCCGTGCACCTTGAGAATTTCGGCGTGCGCGGCCCAGAACGCCTTGGTCATCTTGTAGACCAGCGCGTCCGACACCGATTGGTTGATCACGATCACCGTGGCGGTGGCGATCGTCGGCACCGCGTTCGGCGTTCCCTTGTAGGTCCCGGCGTTGATGTTGGCCTTGAAGAAACCGGGATTCTGCTTGACGAACTTGGCGGCGATGCCGCTGTCGACAGGCAGGAAACGGACGCCGGGGCTGAAATCCAGCGCGATGAACGATGAGTTCGGCGCCGTGGTCAGTCCGACAAAGGCGTCGATGTGGCCGTCTTTCATCAGCGCCACCGAATCCTTGTAGCCGACGCGGTGGATGGTGCCGCCGTTGCTCTTGATCTGGCCGTAGGTGACGCCGTAGAGCGCCAGCAGCTTCTCCATCGTGACGTTGCCGGAGAAGGTCGCCTTGCCCGGGCTGATATTCTTGTTTTTGAGATCGGCGTAGGACCGGATTTTGGATTTTGCCGGAACCGCCGTCTGAAGGATGCCGGGATAGAGCGTCGCGAAGAACCGCACGTCCTTGTGCGCCTTCTTGAACTTGCCCTTGCCGTTATAGCCGTTATAGGCGGTGAAGCCGAAGGTCCAGCCGAATTCGGCATTGCCCTTGCCGACATTGCGCACGTTGCCGACGCCGCCGCCGGGGCCGCTGGAGGTGCGGATGCCGGAGACGTCGCGCTGCAGGATCTCCATGATCTTGCCGCCGAACGGATACCAGCTGCCGCCGGCCGGGCCGGTCACCATGCGTACGAACGTTTCCGCGTTCGCCGAACTTGCCAGCAGCGCCAGCGCGCCAGCGGTGATGATCGTCTTTGCGGGAACTCTCATTTCTCTCCCCTTCTGATGCCTGCTGTTTATGGTTTTGCTCTTCCCATGATGCTGCCCAAAGCGGGCGGGTTTTGCAAGGACGCGCGATGCGACTATTTTTCGCCCCGGACCGGATTGCGCAACGTGCCAATACCCTCGATCTCGATCTCGGCGGTATCGCCGGCCTTCATGAACACCGGCGGCTTGCGCACGAAACCGACGCCGGCCGGGGTGCCGGTGAAAATGATGTCGCCCGGCTCCAGCGTCATGACGTTGCTGGCGGCGGCGATGATGGTCTGGGTGTCGAAAATCATATTCTTGGTATTCGACGATTGCAGCACCCGGCCATTGAGGCGGGCCTGGATGTCGAGCCCCTTGCCGCCCTTGGGCAATTCATCGGCGGTCACGATATCGGAGCCCCAGGAACCGGTCTTGTCGAAATTCTTGCCCAACGTCCACTGCGAGCCGCGCATCTGGTAGTCGCGAATTGAGCCTTCGTTGCCGACCGCGTAACCGGCGACGTAATCGAGCGCCTTCGATTTCGGAATGCTACGGCCTTTCTTGCCGATCACCGCGACCAGCTCGGCCTCGTAATCGAAATGCTTCGACGCCTTGGGCCGGATGATGGCCTGGCCGTGGCCGACGATGGAGCTTTGCACGCGCAGGAACAGTATCGGATAGTCGGGCGCCTTCAGGCCGGCCTCGGCGGCGTGATCGCTGTAGTTGAGCCCGACACAGATAATTTTTCCGGGACTGGCGATCGGCGCAAGCGTCGTCACCCTTCCCTTTACCAGGGCGCGTTTCGGCGCCTTCTTGGCCGCCGCGCTGGCCTTGCGCAACGCCCCTTTGCCGGCCGCGATCAGGCCGAGCATGTCCTTGGGCAGTGACTTGTCGGCGATCGACAGATCGACGATCCCGTCGTCGCGACGCACCCCGACCCGTAATTCCTTACCCTTCTTGAATGTTACCAAACGCATTGAAGCCTCCCGGTTGGTGGGCCGGTCCGGACTGGAACGGCCGCGATGATAAAGACGATCCGCCGCGATGACGTCGCGGTCAGGTTTGGAATTGCGGAATGTCCGGCAGCGATCCCCACATGCATAGCGAATATTGGTCCCAGGGGAACTGTCGGGCGCGATGATCGGGGTTCTCGCTCAGCAGCTTCACCCCGAAGGAATTCTCGTAGACCATGCCGTTCGGTCCCTCGAAATAGAGGAACATCGCGGTCGACAGCGGATGGCGGCCCGGTCCGAAGACGATCTTCACCTGCCGGTCCCGCAGGAAATAATAGGACCGCATCACGTCGTCCAGACTGTCGACCTGGAAATTCACATGCTGCACGCCCGGCGTCTCGGACGGGAACAGGGCCATTCGGTGGTGGACGTCGTCAAAGGACAGCAATCCGCAGCCGGCGATCCAGTCGTTGCACTGAAAGTTGAAGCTGGTGCACCAGAAATCCTCGTCACGCGGCGGATTGGCCGAATTCAGCCCGATATGGCTGAATTCCTGGATACCCGCGTCGCGGCTCGGGAAATAGCGCACGCCGCTGTGGAACGGGCGCAGCACGATGTCGATCCCATTGCCGGACAGATCGGTGAACGAAATAAAATCCATGACGCGGCGCGAAACGGCCTCGTCCTCCGTGCCGCGATGGATCGCGAACCCCGCGGCGGCGAGGTCATTGGCGGCGGCGTCCAGCTCGGCCCGCGTCAGCACCTCGAACGCGACCGTATGATCGGTCGGATCGCCTTGGAAATAGCAGACATTGTGGTCGCGGTCGTCGCCCCGAAGATAGGCCGATCCGTTCTCGCGCCCGACCAGTTCAAGCCCCATTGTCTCGGTGCAGAACTCGACCGCCGCATCGACGTCTTCGGTCCCGAAACGCACATAGCGGATATCGACAAGGTTTATCATTCTTTACCTCCCGCGCGCGTTATCGACGCGCGTTATGGGTTTGCCCTATCCGAATGTATAATTCAACATCCGCGTCTTGATAAACGCAACTCTATTGGCTCAAAACGCATTTTCACGCACCAATCGGACCCGAGGAACCATGAGCGAAATACCCACCTTCGTGACCCATCTCGAATGCGGCCTGACCGGCAAACGCTACGAGGCGGATACGCTCCACGGCCTGTCCGAGGCGGGGCGACCGCTGCTGGTGCGGTATGATTTAGATGCGCTGGGCCGCGCCATCGACAAGGAGACGCTGGCCGCGCGCGAGCCGGAATTCTGGCGCTACCGCGAATTTCTGCCGATCCGCCGCGCCGAGAACGTGGTGCGCCTCGGCGAAATAATGACGCCGTTGATCCGCGCACCGGGACTGGAACGCGCGCTGGGCTCGGGCGAGGTGCTGATCAAGGACGAAGGCCGCCTGCCGACCGGCTCGTTCAAGGCGCGCGGGCTTGCGCTCGCGGTCTCCATGGCGAAGGAACTCGGCGTCACGCGCATGGCCATGCCGACCAACGGCAATGCCGGCGCCGCGCTGGCCGCCTATTGCACGCGCGCCGGCATTAGCTGCGACGTATTCTGCCCCGACGACACGCCCGAAATTAACATCGCCGAGATCGCCATCGCGGGCGCGCGCACCTGGAAGGTCAACGGGCTGATCGACGATTGCGGGCGCATCGTCGGCGAGGGCAAGGAGATCGTCGGCTGGTTCGACACCTCGACCCTGAAGGAGCCCTACCGCATCGAAGGCAAGAAGACCATGGGGCTGGAGCTCGCCGAACAGCTCGGCTGGGACGTGCCCGACGTGATCCTCTATCCCACCGGCGGCGGCACCGGGCTGATCGGCATGTGGAAGGCGTTCGCCGAGCTTGCCGCGATCGGCTGGCTCGGCGACAAGCGCCCGCGCATGGTGGCGGTGCAGGCCGCCGGCTGCGCGCCCATCGTGAAAGCCTACGAGGACGGCGTCGAACACGCCGATCGTTGGGAAAACGCCCATACGGTGGCCGCCGGCATTCGCGTGCCGGCCGCGGTCGGCGATTTTCTGATTCTGCGCGGCGTGCGCGAGTCCGGCGGCTTCGCCACCGCCGTCGAGGACGACGCCATCGAGGCCGCGCGCGACCGGGTGGCGCGGTCGGATGGCATTCTGCTGTGTCCCGAGGGCGCGGCCACCGTCGCGGCGCTGGAGAAGGAACTCGCCAGCGGGCGTATTTCCAAGGACGAACGCGTGGTGCTGTTCAACTGCGCCACCGGTCTCAAATATCCGCTCGCCGCCGACGTCGGCCGCATCGACCTCGGCCAGCCCATCGACTATGCCGCAATGGCGGCGCGATAGGTTCGCTTGCCCCGGGGGGTCGGGCGACACAATTGAACGGGGAACCAAGCGAAAGGAAACGATGATGTCTACTCTGCCGCCGGCCGCGCTCAGCCATTGCGTCATGTATGTGTACGATTTCGAGATGATGAAGGATTTCTATACCAACGTGATGGGCTTCCATCTGTCCGATATCGGCAGCGCGCGGGGCAACGACATCTGTTTCATGACGCTCGATCCGGAACTCGACCATCACCAACTCGCGCTGGCCGGCGGGCGCAAGGGCGACCGCGACGCGGGCAGCCTCAACCATCTCGCCTTCCGCCTGAAGTCCCTGCCCGATTTGCGCACCCGCTACGACGCGCTGATGGCGGCCGACAATGTCAGCGACATCGATCCCATCACCCACGGATCGTGGCTTTCGGTCTATTACCGCGACCCGGAGAACAACCGCATGGAGTTCTTCGTCGACACCCCGTGGTACATGAAGCAGCCGATCGTCGAACCCCTCGACATGTCGTTGTCCGACGACGAGATGATGCGCCTGACCGAGCAGACCTATCGCGACTGGCCGGACTTCCGCCCCATGGAGGAATGGAAGGCCGAGACCCGCAAGAAACTAACGAGCGAGCACGCCTAACCTGCTTCGGCCAGCGCGGTCCAGGCCCAGCCGATTTCGCGCATGGCGCGGCGCGCCTCGAACACGGTGTAGGGCTCGGCGGTCAGGAAATACTTGTCGATCAGATGCCGCACCCATTCCTGGGTCTCGGCGGCGCGCGCGGGTTCGCCCCTGAGAAAGACCAGCGCGTCCTCGGCGACCCCGTAATGGCCGGCGAGGCTGTCGGCCAGCGCGCCCATCAACCCCGGCATCTGACGTTCCAGCACCCAGGCCACGCCGGCCGCCTCGGCGGCGCTCGATTGTTCGCCGTGCAGCCGCACCATGTCGATCAGATCCTCCGCCTCGGCCGAGGGGTTCTCGAGCGCCTCGGTCAGCGCCGATGGAGACATGCCCAGCGCTTCCGTCATGAGCCGCCAGCCCTTATCGGCGTCGGAATCCGCCTCGTGGGTCGCGCGGTAGAGACGATCGAACAGACGCGTGCCGTCGTCGCGGTCGATCACCGCGATTTTCGCGATGAAGGCGTAACGGCCGCGCCCGGCGACCACCGGCGTGAGACGGGTCAGCAGCGCCTGGAGATCGGAAACCGGCAGCGCGCCCGCCAGCGCGTCGCGCCATACGGGGTGATCGGCGAGGCGGAGATGCGGCGCGTTCTCGTCTTCGGCCAGCAACGCCGCCGCCTCGCCGCTTTCGACGATGCGCTCGACCTCGACGATTTTCATGACGAACCCTCCCCGGCCAGCCGTTCCGCGACGCCTTCGTCCTCCAGCGAGGTGTAGGGGCTTTTCTTCACCGACCAGAACTCGATCGCGCCGTCGAAGAAGCCGGTATAGCAAACCACATCGCGTTCCTCGAGTTCGAGCCGCGCCACCACCTGGTCCGGCACCTCGACGACCAGCTTGCCGTCGCCATCCTTGCGGACCAGCACCGGGGCCGACCATTCGATGCCCTCTTGGGAATTCTCGCTGGCTGTCATTATCCTTCTCCCTAATTCAGATCTCGGCTGAAATCGGCGATTAGCGCCGCCGTGCGTTGGGGTTGCGTCTCCGGGACATAGTGATCGCTGTCCTCGACGATCACGGACGGCAGGTCGGGCCGCAACGCGCATGACCGCGCGAACGCCGCCGCCGTCACGAAACGGCTGACCGCGCCCCGCACCAGCAATGTCGGCATGGAAAGCGCACCCACCACGTCTTCCAGATTCTCGCGCAAGCCCCTTGAAGTCGATCGCATCGCGTCGCCGTCGGCGAGCGGGCGCAGCGCGCCGTCCCGGTCGCGCCCGAAGCCCCATTGCGCGCGGCGCGACACCGCGTCGGCCGGCATCATTGGATAGCGGTCGTGCAGATAGGCCTCCATTTCTTCGCTGGAGGCGAAGGCGCGGTCGCCGCCGCCGACGCGGGCGTCCAGCGCATCGAAGATTTCGGTCTCGACGAAGGGCGTGAACTCGATGGCGATCACGGCGGAGATTTTATCGGGATAGACCGCGCCGGCGACGATGGCGTTGCGCGCGCCCAGCGAATGGCCCACCAGCAAAGCAGGTCCAGCGTCGAGATCGTCCACCAGGGCGGCCACGTCGGCGGCGAAATCGGCGCCGCGGTAACAATCGCCGGCCGGCTTGGCGCTGCGCCCGTGGCCGCGCTGATCGATGGCGACGCAATGGAACCGGTCCGACAGCGCGGCCGTCACCGGGTCCCAGCCGCGCCCGTTGGCGGTGATGCCGTGCAGGAAGATGGCGGGGGAGCCCGCACCGGTCTCGAAGGCGCAAATCTCGACCGTCGAGAGCGCGCGGCGGCGCTCGATGATGGCGCCGGACATCAGAAATCGTATTTGCGGCGCAGGATCCTCAATATGCCTTCATGCATTTCGCGCCACGCCCACAGGGTTACGGCCGAGGCGCGCCGCGCACGCGCTATTTCCAGGTCCGACAAAACATATTTGTCGAGCAGGCCCGAAGATGCGTCCGTGTGCTCGATATCGGCGCGCACATGTTCGAGGAAATATTCGATGGTGTCATCGTCGAGCCCGTAGAATTTCCGCAGCGCCAACGCCGTCGCGCCGTGGGATTCCGGCAGCTGCGCCTCGTCGGCGTACCAGGTCGCGAGCCCTTCGGACGCGTTGCGGCGGCAGAAATAGGTCAGAGTGCGCGAAAACCCGATGACCTCGGCGATGGGGAAGCGCGCCGCCTCGTCGAGTTCCTCCTCGGTCGCGCCCAAATTCTTCGCGAAACGCACCCACAGGCCGGGATGCTCGCCCTCATCCTCGGGCCGCATGATCTCGTCATAGGTGTTTTCCAGCAGATGCTGCACGTCATCGCCCTTGAGGAAAGCGGCGTGGCTCAGCATCATCTTGGGCTCGGCGTGCGCCTGGAAGGACCAGCGCATCAGCGCGAAATCCTTCAGCGCCTCCTTGGGCAGCCGCCCCGACGTGATCAGGGTCACGAGCGGCGTGCGCAGATAGCGGTGCTCGGGCCGGGTGATGTCCTCGTGGATATAATCCCGGATAGCCTTCGGCGCCGATGGCGCATCGGCTCTGGCAAGGGTCGCGGTGGCGGTCATCGCTCGGTCTCCCCAGTTGTTCTTGGAATGATTATGGGATTCATCCCGGGCCGCGTCACGCCAAATCCTCAGACCGCGGGTTCGAGATCGACCTCAAGCGCCTGCAACAGGCGCGAATGCGCGATATAAGCGGCGATCATCACGCCAAGCTCGACGATCCCGCGGTCGTCGAAATGATCGCGCAGCGGATCGAACGCCGCGTCCGGCACTTCGGGGGACACCGTCATGGCGTCGACAAAAGCCAGTGCGGCGCGCTCGCGCGCATCAAAAAAATCCGACGGGCTCCAATCTTCCAGCGCGTCGCATTCGGCGCGGCTTACCCCCTCGGCCTCGGCAAGTCTGGGCACGTGCTGACGCAAAACATATGCCGAGCCCACCAGATGCCCCATGCGGATGATCACCAGCTCGCGCAGCCTTCCGTCGAGGCCGGTGCCCCAGCGCACCTGGTTAATGTGATCGAACCAGCTTTCGGCCAGCGGCGGCGAATGCAGCAGCGTCCGATAGACATTGATCACATTGCCGCGCCGTTTGCCACGAATGCGCCCGGCAAGCTCGGCAAGCTCGGGACGGTCGTCCGGATCGATCAAAGGTACGCGCGCCATGGCAATCCCGCCTCCTTGGTATAAGTTGCCGAAAGCTAACCATATCGGGGCGATCCATGGCCACCATCGTCGTTCAGGACGACAAGATCCTGCGTTTTCTCGAAGTCATTCTCGATCCGCGCGTCGCGGCGGCCCGGGTGGCGGCGTTTCGCGATTATCTCGCCTTCGACGAGCCCGACCCCGACCGCTGGTTTGACGCCCAGCGCCGGCGCGCGGGCGCGATCCGCCCGTCCGAGGTGCGTATGGTCGAGGACGAGGCGGCCATGCGCGTCGCGCTGCCGGACGCGGACGCGGTGGTGAGCGAAAGCCTGCGCATCGGCGGTGATGAACTCAGACTCGCGCCGAATTTAAAGCTGGTGCAAAAATTCGGCGTCGATGCGCGTAACATCGATCTTGCCGCCTGCAAGGACGCGGGCGTCGAGACACGCATCCTGCGCCGCCGGGTCAACGGCACGGTGGCCGAACATGCGATCCTGCTGATGATGGCGGTCGGCCGCAAGCTGGTCGAGACCGACGGCGCGCTGGATTTCGCAGGCCTGGAAGCGCTTGGCTATCGCCCGAAGAAATTCGATCCCGACCATGTGGCGGGCGCCAACTGGGCGCGCATTCCCGGCCTGAAGAGCCTGCAGGGCGCGACGCTGGGCGCGCTGGGCCTGGGCGAGGTTGGGCGCGAGGTCGCGATGCGCGCCCATGCCATGGGCATGGAGACTCTCTATTATCAGCGCACCCGCCTGCCCGACGAAATCGAGCGCGGCTGCGACGCCCGCTACGTTCCCTTCGAGGAATTACTGGAGCGCGCCGATTTCCTCAGCATCCATCTGCCGCTGACCGAGGCGACGCGGGGCATGATCGACGACGACGCCTTCGCGCGCATGAAGCCGGGCGCGATCCTCGCCAACATCTCGCGCGCCCATATCGTCGATCGGGACGCCCTCATCGCGGTGCTGGAGTCGGGCCGCCTCGGCGGGGCGGGGCTCGACGTCCACTACGAAGAACCCGGCGCCCCCGATGAAAAACTTGGAACATACGCCAACGTCATCCGCAGCCCCCACATCGCCGTCGCCGCCCGCCAACACAACATGGCCGACACCGCCGAACTGGTCGCCAACCTCGCCGATGTGCTGGGACGGTGATCGAGGCTATCGCGGTGGCAAGCGTGACGCGAGAGAAGTGTTGACAATATATTTTTCGGAACCCAGCATGCCTCCCAAGTTCGAACGGGCAGGCGAATTAAACGAGATCCCTTGAATGCACGATGAAACGAATGGGGCGGGTGTATCGTCGATGGGTGCGATGGGATGTAATTCCGTGTCACCTCTCTTCAACCGTCACGAATTCGCGCTCGTCGTCCTATGCAGCCGGGGCGCTATCGTATCGATCGCCAAGCCCGTCACCTGCGGCAAACTAGTCGGAGCGGACCGGTGTCCGTAAGAGGCAAGAGCGGTCCGATCAACACAGGAAAAGGAGGAATAAAGTGAAAAAAGCAACAATGCTGGCATGTCTGGGTATGTTTGTTTCCATCTTTGTCATCGCTCCCGCGACGGCTCAAAACCTTAAAAAAATCAAAATCGTAGTACCTCGAAACAGCGCCTTCGTCTTGAATTACTTCGGGGGCAGAGAGGCCGGGATTTACCGCAAGCATGGTATCGACCTCGAGATCGACGCGCGTCCGTTCAAGGGCTTCGCGGCAAGTCTTCCCGCCAAAGAGGCCATGGTCACGACCTATATGGGCACGGCCGCCGTGGCGCGCATTAACAAGGGGTTCGACTGGGTCATAATCGGCGGCGGGCTAACCGTCATGCAGGAGGTCTTTGTCCTCAAATCGTCCCCCTTCAAGACAATCAACGATTTGCGCGGCAAGAAATTCGCGAGCTGGTCCACGGGCGCCGGCGCCTTCAAGGCGACACGGGCGGTCATCATGGACGGTTTCGGGATCGACGTCCTGAAAGACACCGCGTTCGTGCAGGCCGCGGCACCTGCCTTGATCAAGCTGCTGGAACGGGGAAATGTCGATTCCATGTTCAACATCAGCTCCCTGACGATCGCGGCGGCCGCGCAACCGAATAAATACCGCTCGATCTTTGCGCCCAATGATTACTGGAAGAAAAAAACCGGGCAGCCCATCGTATGGTCCGCGCCGATCGTCGCATGGAGAAGTTGGGTCGACGAAGACCGCGCCAGGGCCAAGGCCTTCGTGGCGGCGACCCATGAATCGTTCAAATGGCTCCGCAAGCCGAAAAATCTGGATGCCGCCGTCAAACAGTTCGGGACCCTGGCCGCGGTTAAAAACCAGGCTCAAGCCAATGTTTATAAAAAATGGCTGGGTGAAAAACGCGTATTCTTGGCGGAGTGGAACCGCGAAACGCGCGATAACCAGTGGAAGTTCCTCGAAATGGCCGCGAAGCGCGGCGTACTGGGGAAAGTGCCCTCCAAGGAAAAACATGGGCTGATCCTCGAATAGCGAACTGGCTCTCAACCTCGTAAAGTAGAACAAAGTGAAATCACTATTTCTCAAGCCCGGCGTCTTGCCGGGGGGGGTAACGATTATCGTCTGCCTGGTTCTTTGGCACGCGATATCCCTCTTTTTCTTGGATGTCTTCCTGCCGGGTCCTCTAACGTTGCTCGACCGTATGATCACGGTCTATGGGGACCCGGCGTCCTTCCTTGTGGTCTGGGTGACCCTCGTCCGAATAATTGAGGGCGTTGTCATTTGCATGGTTATCGGGACGGCGCTTGGCCTGTTAATGGGGCGCGAGCGGAACATTGAGGCCTTTTTCGACAGTTGGGTCATGGTTCTGCTGACGTTTCCGGCGGTTTGCTGGGCGTTTCTCGCGGTTTTATGGTTTGGGTTATCGGACATCGGCCCGATTCTCACCATCATCCTGATCGTATTTCCATTTGTCACCATGAACATTTGGGAAGGCACCAAGGCGGTGGAAAAGGGATTGATCGATATGGCGACCGTATACAGGGCCAACCGATCCCTCATGATTCGCAAGGTGATTATTCCGCAGCTTATGCCATTTTTCTTTTCCGCTCTCAGGATCGCCCTGTCCTTGTCGTGGAAAATCGCCCTGGTCGGCGAGGCTTTCGGAGTCGGCAGCGGTGTCGGTCAAAAGCTGATCTACTGGTTCGAGGATACACGGGTCGATATGATGCTCGCCTGGGGCATCAGCTTCATGATCTTCATGGTGGCCATCGATCTCATCGTGTTCCGCCTGTGGGAGAAACGCACCTTCGCCTGGAGACATAAAATTGCAAACTGAGAATAGTCCCGTGAATGTGAAACCCGAGCATGCCGCTGGGGCGTCGACGGTTGTCGCGGTAAACAACCTGACGAAGAAATTCAATTCTCCAATGGACGGAGAGGAATTCGTTGTCCTGGATTCCGTAAGCCTGCATGTGGACGAGGGCAAATTCGCCGCCATCGTCGGACCTTCGGGCTGCGGCAAATCCACATTGTTGAACATCATCGCCGGCATCGAGACCCATGATCCCGATGAAGGGGGCTCGGTCGAGGTTTTCCCGAGAGCAGGCCACTCGACGTTGCGGGTCGGCTATGTCTTCCAGAACGCCCGGCTGCTCAACTGGCTGACGGTCGAGGGCAACATTCAATTTGCGCTGGAGGCGCAGGAAATCCCCAAGGAGAGATGGCGCGAACTGGTCACGACATATCTTGAGATGGTAGGGCTCGAGGGGCAGGAAAAGAACTTCCCCTTGAACCTGTCGGGCGGCATGCAGCAACGGGTCGCCATCGCCCGCGCGCTCGCCATCGAACCCGACATTCTGCTGATGGATGAGCCGTTCAGCCATCTCGACGAAATCACCGCCAGGAAGATGCGGTTCGATCTGATGGAGATCCTGAGCCACGCCAAGCCCACCATCCTGTTCGTGACCCATGATCTGGGCGAGGCGGTCTTTCTTTCCGATCATATTTACATGATGAGCACCAAGCCGGCTCGGATCTTCAAGCAGATCTCGATCGATGTCGAGCGGCCGCGAAAACCCGAAGACCCGGTGATTTTCGACCTGGAAAAAGAATTGGTCCGGGAATTTTTCAGCGTCCTGGACGAGCAGGATTAGATGTCTAACCGCGCCCGAGGCATATGTCTGAGAGTAAGCTCGATCTTCGTCCTGCTGATCATCTGGTGGGTCGCCGCGATTTTGATGGATGATGTCGAGGTCCTGCCCGGGCCGGTGCTGATCTTTACGACCATTTGGTCGAATCTGATCGGTGTCGGGCCGGAAGGGAAATCGCCCTATTTCCACATGGGGGTCACGCTGGCCCGCACTTTCATCGCTTTCGGCGCGGCCATGCTGGCGGGAATAGGAATTGGCCTGACCATGGGCCTCCGCAAGACCTTCGAGCATTCGCTCATGGCCTTGATTCCACTGTTGCTCACCATGCCTACGATCCTCATGGTCTTTCTCGCCGTACTCTGGTTTGGTTTCACCGAAGTCGGCAGCCTGGTCGCCGTCGTCGGCGTGGTCACGCCCTTCGTGTCGGTAAATATGTTCGAAGGCACCAAGGCCATGGATAAATCACTGATCGACATGGCGAAGACCTTCCGCGCGGACAACCGCATGCTTGTCATGAAAGTCTATGTGCCGCAGTTGCTGCCGTACATTTTTTCCGCCTTCCGCTTCGGATTCGGCATCACGTGGAAGATCGTCGCCTTGGCGGAGACCTTCGGCATCAAGTTCGGCATCGGGTACATGTTCTTCTTCTGGTTCGAACAGTTCAACATGGAACAGGTCCTTGCCTGGATCATCATGTTCGTCATCCTGATGCTCATTCTTGAACACGGCGTCTTCGCCCGGCTCGAACACAAGGCGTTCGCCTGGCGACCGTCGCATTCCCTGTAGAGAACGCCTCGACTCTCCGACCGAGACTCGACGACGCGGAGTAGCAGGGTCGGATCGACTAACGGTCGACGGTTTCCTTACCCTCGCCGCCGAACCTTGTGGCGAAATAGCCGATGACCAGGCCGATGATCGCGCCCTCGGCGACGAACCAGAAAGGCGACGTGAGAACGCCATCCGCGCCGAACGTGGCGTGCATGGCCGCCGTCATGGCGTCATAAGCGAAGAAGGTGAGGACGAAATTCATCCATGCGCCGAGGAACGGCGCGCGCACCCACCAGGGCATCGGCAGCTTAAGAACCGGGTGCCACGTAAAGACCCCGAACACGCCGATGATCGCGCCCACGGTGGTATACCAGAGCAAAATCCCCCAGCGCAGCAACCAGCCGGCCTCGGGCATGAAATACGGCAGGAAAACAAACCCGATAAGCCCGAAGACCAACCCGATCCCCTTACCGATCGCGATCCGCGTCACCAGCGACGGATTTCCGAAAATTTTCGACGGCATTGTTCTACCCTTTCCCCTTTCACCTCGATCTGCCAAACCCCGGATCAAGTCGGGGAAAGCAACTTTTTTTGGCCAAGGTACGTCGCAAATCGGTCCCCGGGGGACTTGGCCGCCCTTCTCACATCAGCGCGTAGCCTTTTTCGTAGTGCAGGTAGATGCCGTCGAAATAGAACCAGCGGAGCGCGGCGCCCTCGCGGGCGTAGTGGATGCACATGTCCTGGCTTTCGCGGTCGGTGCAGTGGCGTTCCAGCACCTCGAAGGCGCGGTCGCCGTGCTCCACATCGACCTCGGCGTGGAGCCAGAAATGTTCGATCTCGTCATCCGGGAAATTGTAAGTCTCGCGCAGCGCCGGCAGCACCTTGGAATAGAGCCGGGGCGACTGGGTTTCGCTGGCGATGTTGCTGCACGCCACGCCGCAATACCAGGGTTGCTCCGTCGCCACCTGAACCTGCCAGTTGGCCCACAGCCGCGTGGTCGGCAGGCCGCGTCCGGCCTTGACCTTCGCCGGGTCGGCGCCGTTGGCGGCGGCGAATTTCAGGACGATTTCCATGTGCGGATTATCGGGGTCTTCCTCCTCGTTGAAATTCGCCAGCATGGCGTCAACCACGTCCGGCGGCGCCTTGGCGCAGATGTTGAACACCGAGCGCTGGAGCAGCGTGGTGATCCAGTGCCAGTGCTCGACGCCCCAGCCCATCATGGCGTTGCGGCCAAGCTCGCCCTTTGCCCAGGCCTCGGTCATCGGATGATCGGCGCAGTGACGCTCGTTCACCGCGTCCTCGAGCGCGCGTCGGAAGTTGCTCTTGCCGGCCATGGATTCGCCTCCTTTTATGTGGTCGCGCTTCCGGGCCCTGGCTCGACCAGGGCGCGGAAGGCGATCGAGAGCGTCGTCACCGCGAGCGCGATGCCCAGCAGCGCGACGGTCTGTTGCAGTAACGCGTGGATGAAACTCGCCGTCAGCGCGCCGCCGCCGATGGCCCGCATCAACAGGCCGAACGCGACCTGGACGGGCGCCAGCGGCAACCCGACGATGACGGAGATTGCCAGCAACCGCCAGCCATTGCCGGCGGTGCGTTCCCAGCAATCGCGCACCGTGAGCGCATGGTTGATGGCGGCGGCCGGGAACAGCAGCGACAGGCGGACGAACAGCAGCATGCCGCCGATGACCGCGATCACGATCACCGCGAACGACACAGCCGACTGCACATTGTTGGACGCACCGCTGGCCAGCAGGATAGGCGCGATGCTGCCCGCCGCGACCACGACCATGATGGTCGCGTAAAGCGCCAGCGTGACCAGCAGGAACCGGGTGTGGCGGCGGCGCCAGCTCAGCGCGGCGGCCACGGTATGAACTTCGCCCGGCAACAGAAATCGCCGGTGCCAGGCGACCGAGAACACCACCCAGACAATCGCCGCGACAATGGAAATGACGAGATCGAGCCCGCGCCCGCCGCGCGCGAACGACTGTATGGCGACGGTGACGATCGCGAGCGCGAGGATGGCGGGGAAGGCCAGCGCCAGAAAATCCCGCCGCGCCCGCCAGACGAAGCGATAGGCCGCGCCGGCGGTTGCGAAAATGGCGAGGCGCGGCACCGCGGTCCCGCCTTACGCGGCGCGCGGCGTGGTGGCGAAGCGCGGCATCACTTTCTCGGAGAACAGACGCATGGACGCGGCCGCCTTTCCCACATCCAGCATCTTGGTGTTGACCTGGAACGAGGCGATGTCGAAGCCGCCGGTCTGGCGCGTGAAGTCGGCGATCATGTCGCAGATTTCTTCCGGCGATCCCACCCAGGCGGCGGATTTCTCGCGCTGGGTATGGACATCTTCCTTCATCAACGCGCCGATCATCTTGTTGTAGCCGGGATAATCCTTGGTGCTGGCGCCCTTTTCCCAGTCGGAGGCGGCGTCGGCCAGCGTCCGGAAATAGGATTTCACCTCGGGCGCGGCCTCATCGAGGGCTTCCTCGGTGGTGGGCGCGCAATACATCATGATCGCCAGGGCGACCTGCCCCCTGCCGGGATGGCCGGCGGATTTCCAGGCATCGTGATAGACCCCCAACAGATCGGCCAGCGCCGCGCCGCCAATCGGGTTGGCCATGCAGTGATAGCCGTTGCGGCCGGCGAATTCGAAGGTCTCCGGCGAATTCAGCGCCGCCACCCAGAACGGCGGATGGGGAAGCTGGGTCGGGCGCGGCAGCGAGGTGACGTTGGCGAACGAATGAAAACGTCCCTCGCAGGTCACGTTCTCCTCGCTCAACAGGCGGCGGATCTGCTCCACGCCCTCATCGTAGCGCGCGCGGCTCTCGTCGAGGTCGACGCCGAAGCGGGCGAATTCATGGGGCAGGAATGCGCGCGCGAATCCAACGTCGAGCCGGCCGTCCGAGATCGCGTCGACCATGGCGATCTCGCCGGCGAGTTTGAGCGGGTTGTTGAACGCCGGCAGCACCGCGCCGGTAACCAGCCGCGCCTTGCGCGAGCGCTGCGAGGCGGCGACCAGGAAGACCAGTGGGCTCGGGCTGTAACCGCCATAGGGATGGAAGTAGTGCTCGACCGTGCGCACGTGGGTGTAGCCCAACTCGTCGCAAATGCCGACCAGATCGAGCGCGTCGCTCCAGTATTCGGCGCCGGATTTCTCTTCCGGCCCGACATTGGGGAAAAAGGCGATGCCGAATTCCATCGTTCTCAGACCTCCGCCATTTCCGCCGACATAAGCTCGTCGAACATACGCCGCGCCAACATCACGCCGCGATCGGCTTCGATATTCATCATCAGGGTTTCCGGCGGGTCCAATTTCACCGTCTCGTGCTGGATTTTCAGCACGTCGGCGTCTTCTTCGAAGGTGAATTCGATGGCGCCGTGGATACGCTTGGTCAGATCCTCATCATCCTGGGCGAAGTGGCGCGAGACGCCCCAGAAATAGTGGGTGGTGTCCTCGGTCGCGGGGGTCAGCGCGTTCATCACCTCCCATTGCAGACCGTTGCCGAAATCGTTGGTGCCGGTATCGACGGCGCGCGCGTCGATCCAAACGAAGCCTGGCGCCTCGAAACGGACCGACTGATAGCGGTCGATATTGCCCTTGAACGCGACCGCCTGGGAAAACAGCGGCGGCGGCGTGCAGTCGCGGATGACGCGGTCGACATGCACCGCGCCGTTCTCGCGCCGCGCCTCGATGATCGGCGCCTCGGCAAGCTCGGCATGGCCGATGGTCTTGGCGTGGACGAAGGTTTCATGAGTGAGGTCGAGCAGATTGTCGACCACGAGCTGGTAATGGCAGTCGAACTGGCGCATGTCCTCGTTGACCGTCCAGTCGGGCTTTTCCATCCAGTGGAAATCGGGGATCAGGGACTCGTCGGCCTTATCCGCGTCGCCCATCCAGGCCCATACCCAGCGATGTTTCTCGACCAATTTCAGGCTGCGATTGCAAATTTGCGGCGGGACTTTTTCCTGGCCGGGAATGCGGATGCAGGCGCCATCGGGGTTGAAGACCAGCCCGTGATAGTCGCAGCGCACGTCGTCGCCCAGCAGGGTGCCCTGCGACAGCGCATAGCGGCGGTGGGCGCAACGATCGTCGAGCGCCACCGGGCGTCCGTCCTCGGTGCGATACATGACGTAGGGCTCGTTCAGCAGCCAGCGCTGTTTGAGCTCGCGGCCCAGCTCCTCGCTTCGCGCCGCGACATACCAGTAATTGCGCAGATACATCTCGATCCCTCCCGGTTTATGACGCGGGTTATTCGGACTTTATTCACGCACAGCCACTGGCGTGGATCAACCGCTATCGGCCTTAATCTATTACGGCGATGCCCTGAATTTCGACCATCATGTCGGGATGGGCGAAGCCCGCGCAGGTAATCATGGCGCTGGCCGGGAAACCGTCGGGAAAATATTCCGACCGGATATCGATAAAGCGGTCGCCGTGGCGCGAATCGATGATGAACACGGTCATGGTCACCATGTCCTGAAGTCGGGCGCCGGCGCGCGTCAGCGTCGCCTCCAGCAGACGAAAGGACTCGCGCGTCTGTGCCTCGAAATCCCCGGCCAGCGAGTTGTCGTCGCCATCGTGCGGCGCGCCGTGGCCGGCGGCCCAGACCATGCGCCCGCCCGCGGTGACCACCGCCGGTGAAAAGGCGCGGCCTTCCTGCCAGGTCCCCTTATGAAAAACCCGTTCCATGCTTCTGGTCCTTCCCTTCTTTCATCATCTTTCCAGGCAAATTTCTCGAACAACCCATTGTAAAACGGAGCGAATCACCCACAAGGGTGATTCGGTGGACGGGGCCGCCCGAAAAGTTTGCAAAGAATTAACCATGGTTAACACAATATTTAACCAATTCCACGCTGAATCAACATTACCTTAGAACACCTGTCCGATATTAAAAAGTCATATAAAAATAGAATCGGAAGGAGTCAAAATGGAGGCCAATAGATTCGATGAATCCAGTCAATACACGCCTGTTCATTAGAATATTTCGAGTGCACTTGCTCAACTATGCTGGGAATAGTCTTTGTTCGTTCGAATTTGAATATGTTTAATGTTGTTTCTTTTCAATCAGATAAATAGAATCCGGACGCGAATCAAGGTGCCGGGTCGTGTGAGGGTGTATGAAGTCTGATAACCGGGTCGATCTGTCCGGGATCACTTTTGGCGACGTGTTCGCGGGCTACCTGGTCCAGGATTACGATTCGGGCGTGCTGGCCGATATCGCCGGTCTGACCTACGGTGCCAACCTGACCTGGAACGTGACGCGCCTGACCACCGGAAATTTGCTTGTTTTTCGCCGGGTGGAAGAGACCACCCAGGGGCTTGCCTCGGGCGTCGTGAAGACCGGGGCCAACGTTTCCGTCGATCATGAATTGCAGCGCAACCTGATCGTCACGCTCGGCGGTTCTTTTTCAGCGGAAAAATTCAAGGGCGCCACGCGCGAGGACGACTATCGCATATTAGTCGCCTCCGCGACCTACATGCTGAATCGTCACTTTCACCTTGAATTCGATTACAAATATTTGAATCGCAATTCCAATGAGGATGGCGGCGATCTGGCGTCCAATATCATTTCACTGAGGCTGGTTTCCCAGTTCTAATTTCGCGGGTAGTGTAACGGCTTCACCGCGCGCCGGGATCACCGTGACCGTTCCAGCCGAAACTCTCACTATCCGCCGACCCGACGACTGGCACGTGCATCTGCGCGATGGCGACATGCTGAAGGCCGTCGTCGGGTTCACCACCCGCCGCTTCGCCCGCGCCATCGTGATGCCCAACCTGACGCCGCCGGTGACCACGGCGGCGCTGGCGGCGGACTATCGCGAGCGCATTATCGCTTCATTGCCGCCGAATACCGAATTCACGCCATTGATGACGTGTTACCTCACCGACGCCGCCGATCCGTCTGATCTTCAAGCGGGCCATCGCGACGGCGTCTTCACGGCGGCCAAGCTTTATCCCGCAAACGCGACCACTAATTCCGCTTTCGGCGTCACCGATATTACGCGGATTCACGGCGCGCTGGAATGCATGGAGCGGATCGGCATGCCGCTGCTGGTCCATGGCGAGGTGGTCGATCGCGAGGTCGACGTGTTTGACCGCGAGGCGGTGTTTATCGAGCGCGTGCTGACGCCTCTGCTGCGTGATTTTCCGGCGCTGAAATTGGTGTTCGAACACATCACCACCGAGGACGCGGTCGCATTCGTTCGCGCCGGAGACGCCCGACTCGCGGCCACCATCACGCCGCACCATCTGATGATCAGCCGCAATGCGATGTTCGAGGGCGGCATGCGCCCGCATATGTACTGTCTGCCGGTGGCCAAGCGCGAACGCCATCGGCTTGCGCTTCGCAAGGCGGCGACGTCGGGCGAAACAAGTTTCTTCCTGGGCACCGATTCAGCGCCGCACGCGATCGCGGCCAAGGAAACCGCGTGCGGCTGCGCCGGAATTTTCAACGCCCCGGCGGCGCTGGAATGTTACGCCCAGGTGTTCGAGGAGGAAGGCGCGCTCGACCGGCTCGCCGGTTTCGCGTCTGAACATGGCGCACAATTTTATGGCCTGCCGCTCAACGACGGCGCCGTTACTCTGGTACGCCGAAAATCAGCGGTTCCCGACAGAATCACCGTTTCCGGACCGGACGGCGCGGTCATGCCGTTTGCCATCGATGCTGCGCTTGACTGGGTTGTCGAGACGGGAGACGCCGCATGAGCGACACCGTCAATCGCCAAATCCTGCTCCAGTCGCGCCCCCGGGGAATGCCGAAGGAATCGGATTTCCGCCTGGTCGAGACGCTGGTTCCCGAGCCGGGCGAGGGAGAGTTTCTCATACGTACGCTTTATTTATCCCTCGACCCCTATATGCGTGGACGTATGCGAGATGCCCCGTCCTATGCGCCGCCATTTCCGCTGGGCGAGCCCGTGGGTGGCGGCATCGTGGGCGAGATCGCCGCCTCGCGGCATCCGGGGTTCGCGGTGGGCGATATCGTCGAGGGCAGGCTCGGCTGGCAGGAATATGGTGTTTCCGACGGCGCCGGCATGACCCTCATCGATCCCTCGCTCGCGCCGATTTCGACCGCGCTCGGCATTCTCGGCATGCCGGGCCTGACCGCCTATTTCGGACTGCGTGAGGTCGGCCGACCGGAGCCGGGCAATACGGTCGTGGTAACCTCGGCGGCCGGTGCGGTGGGCGCCGTCGTCGGGCAGATCGCGAAGATCAACGGGTGTCGTGTAATCGGAATCGCCGGCGGCGCGAAGAAAATTAATTACATCACGGAGGAGCTCGGCTTCGACGAGGGGATCGACTATCAGGCCGGCATCGATCTCGACGATGCGCTGGCGATCGCCTGTCCGGACGGCGTCGACGTCTATTTCGATAATGTCGGCGGCGCCATCTCGGACGCGGTAATGAACCATCTCGCGCGCGGCGCGCGCATCGCGATCTGCGGCACTATCTCGCAGACCAGCCTGGAGAGTCCGGAGCTCGGCCCTCGTGTCCAGGGCAAGCTGATGACCGCCTGGGCGTCGATGCAGGCCTTCAACGTATTCCAGTTCCGCAACCGTCACGACGAGGGACGGGTCCAGCTCGCGCGCTGGCTGGCCGAGGGAAAGCTTCGCTATCGCGAGGATGTGATCGAGGGACTGGAGGCCGCGCCGCGCGCGTTCATCGGCCTGCTGCGAGGCGAGAATTTCGGCAAACTGGTGGTAAAGGTGGCCGATACAGGGTGAGACAGAACGTCTCAGCATGAGACTTGCGGTTTCAGCGACTCGATTCTCTGGTATGTTGGTCGCACCTCCAAGCTGGGGAATAAAGAGTCACTTCATGGTTTCACAACAGCAAATCGAGGCGTTTCGTCGGGAAGGCTATCTGGTCCTGCCCGGGGTGTTCGATTCCGCGCAAATGAAAGAAATCACCGGATGGGTCGAGGAATTGCATTCCTGGCCCGAAACGCCGGGCAAGCACATGATGTATTTCGAGGAAAGCAGCCGAGCGGACAAACGGCGCATCCTCAACCGCATTGAAAATTTCTATCCCTACCACGAGATGATGGCCGACCTGTTGGACGACGAGATGCGCGCCGGCTGCGGCGAACTGTTCGGCGAGCCGGCGGTGCTGTTCAAGGAAAAGGTAAACTTCAAAATGCCCGGCGGCGGGGGCTTCGAGGCCCACCAGGACGTGCAGGCGGGCTGGGACGATTATGTCGGCCTCGCGGTGACCGCGATGGTCACCATCGACGAGACCACGACCGAGAACGGCTGCTTGGAGATCGGCCGCTGGCGTCACCGCCAGGAGATGATCGGCGAGTTGTGGCGGCCCTTACAGCCAGCGGAGCTTGTCGAGGTCGATTTCACGCCGTTGCCCTCGAAGCCGGGCGATCTGGTGTTCTTCGATTCCTATGTGCCGCATCAATCGGCGCCCAATCTGACCGATGCACCCCGCCGGGTGCTCTACGTGACCTATAACCGCGCCTCCGACGGTGATCATTGCGAGCGGTATTACGCCGACAAGCGCAAATCCTATCCGCCGGATTGCGAACGCGACGCCGACAAGGTCTACGAATACAAGGTTTGAGCCCGTCGGCTGCGCAGCACCACCATGGCCATGATCGAAATATTGAGCAGGTTCCAGACGATCCCGTTGAGGAAGGCCGACTGGTAAGACCCGGTCTGGTCGTAAATCCAGCCCGACACCCATCCGCCGAACGCCATACCGACAATTGTCGCCATGATGACGATACCGACCCGTTGCCCCGCTTCGCGCGCCGGCATGAACTCGCGCACGATGAGCGCATAGCACGGGACGATGCCGCCCTGCGACAGGCCGAACGCGAATGAGATCACGTAAAGGGAAGTCGGACCGTCGAATGGCAGGAACAGCAGCAGCGCCAGGCATTGCAGGACCGATCCCAGCAGCAGCGTGCGCACGGCGCCGATATGATCGGCGAGAAAGCCCGAGCCGAGGCGACTGAAAATGCCGCCGAAGAACATCAGCGACAGCATCTCCGCGCCCCGAGTCGTGCCGAATCCCAGGTCGACCGCGTAGGCGACGATGTGGACCTGCGGCATCGACATCGCGACGCAACAGCCGATGCCGGCGACGGCCAGCAGGGTCTGGAGCGCCCGCGGCGTGAGATCGATCGCCAGCAACGGCGGCGGATCAGCCGCGCCGCCGCCGGCATGAACCGCATGGGTCGGACGACGGCGCAGCATCAGCGCCAGCGGGACCATGGTCACAACACAGAATATGCCAATGCCGAAATAGGTCGCCCGCCAGCCCTCCGACTGGACGAAGCCCTGCAGCACCAACGGCCAGACGGAACCGCCGATATAATTGCCGCCCGCCGTGGCGGCCACCGCAACGCCTCGGCGGCGTTCGAACCAGTGCGATATATCGGCGATCAGCGGTCCGAAACTCGCCGCCGTCCCAATTCCGATCAGCACGCCCTGGATCACGGAGAACTGCCAGATCTCGGTGGTGAAGGACGCCGAGATGAACCCAACACCGAGCGCCATCCCCGCGCCGATCACCGGGATCGTGATGCCCAGCCGGTCGACATAGCGCCCGATCAATACATTGCCGAGCGCGAATCCCACCATGGTCATGGTATAGGGCAGCGACGCGGTGCCCCGGTCGACGTCGAATTCGGACTGGACGGCGGGCAGAATAAGAACCGAGACCCACATGCCGACGCTGCCGATCAGCCCCAGCGTCACAGAAATTCCGAGGCGAAACCACGCGTATGATCCGTCGACGGGGCTCGCGCCCGAACCCGCCGGCTTTTGTTCCGATGTCACGATGGTTTCCCTTGAACAGCGCCGGAGACCCTACCACCCGGGCAGGGAAATTGACTAGTCCGCCGGGCGATCTATGATCCGGGCATGGAACAATTTTTGACGGGATTGGCGGCGGTTTCGCTGGCGGCGTGGATCTGGCTGCTGTTTCTGCGGGGCGGATTCTGGAAGTGCTCGGAAATGCTCAACGGCGCCGGGCCCGAGCCCGCCGAATGGCCCACGGTGGTGGCGATCGTGCCGGCGCGCAACGAGGCCGAAGTGATCGGCCGCGCGATCGAAAGACTTTCCGCCCAGGATTATCCGGGGTCGTTCTCGATCATCGTGGTCGACGACGACAGCGACGACGGCACGGCGGACGCCGCGCGAGCGGCTGACGATTACGCCGCGCGAGCGCTCGATCTGGTCACGGGCGAGACGCCACCCGCCGGCTGGACGGGCAAGATGTGGGCGCTGCACGCCGGTCTCGCGCGCGCCGACAAGATCGCCGCCGACGCGACCCTGGTGTGGTTCACCGACGCCGATATCGAGCACGATCCCGATACCCTCCGCCGGCTTGTCGCGAAGGCCGAGGCCGGCGCCTTCGATCTGGTCTCCACCATGGTGCTGTTGCATTGCCGAAGCTTCTGGGAGCGACTGTTGATCCCGCCCTTCGTGTTCTTTTTCCAGAAGCTTTACCCATTTCCCCGCGTCAACGATCCCGCCTCGCCGGTCGCGGCGGCGGCCGGCGGCTGCATGCTGGTCCGGCGCGGCGCGCTGATGCGCATCGGCGGCATCGCGGCGATCCGCAACGAGTTGATCGACGATTGCGCGCTGGCCCGCGCCATCAAGCGCCAAGGGCCCATCTGGCTTGGGTTGACGCGCGCCTCGCGCAGCATCCGTCCCTATAGCACGCTTGCGCCGATCTGGAGCATGGTCGCGCGCACCGCGTTTCACCAGCTCGGCTATTCAGCGTTGCTGTTGGCGGGCACGGTCGCGGGAATGGTGATGTTATACGGTGTCCCGCCACTCGCGGTGTTCGGCGCGCCGCTGTATGACGCATTTTGGACGCAATCTCTCGGCACCCTGACATATTTTACCATGGGGGTGGTGTTTTGGCCGACGGCGCGGCTTTATGGACAATCCGCGATTGCGGTACTGCTTCTCCCGGTCGCTGCTTTGTTCTATGTCGCCATGTGCCTCGATTCGGCGCGGCGGCACTGGATCGGCAGGGGCGGCACATGGAAGGCGCGACACCACGCGCCGGAAACAAGTTCGGCGCGGTAGGAAAACGACGAATGGCGACGGTATTGGAAGCCCCCTCCGGCAAGTGGTCGGGCGACGAGAATTTTCCCGTCGGCTCGTGGCTGCTGCCGGCCCGGTTGCGGCCCCATGTCGCCGATTTCTATGCGTTGGCGCGCACCACCGACGACATCGCCGACAACCCCGACCTGTCCTCCGATGAAAAGCTCGAACGGCTCAACGCGTTCGATGCCGCGCTGCGGGGCGAATTTGCCGACGACCCGGCGCTCGAGAAAGGCATCCGCTGCCGTGAAAGTCTCGCCCGTTGCGGTGTCACGATCCGACATAGCAGCGACCTGATCGCGGCCTTCAAGCAGGATGCGACCAAGCTGCGCTATGACGATTGGGACGATTTAATGGGGTATTGCAACCTGTCGGCTGCGCCGGTCGGTCGATTTCTGCTGGATCTTCACGGCGAGGACCCGGCCGGGTACGCGGCATCGGATCCGTTGTGCAACGCGCTCCAGGTGCTCAACCATCTGCAGGACTGCAAGGACGATTACCTCAGCCTCGACCGGGTCTATCTGCCGGGCGACTGGATGGCCGAGAACGGCGTCACGGTCGAGGACCTCGCCGCCGCGCGCGCCGGGCCCGGCATGCGCGCGGTGCTGGACCGGGCGCTCGCCGGCGTCGAAGAATTGATGGCCGTTGCGCGCACCCTGCCCGGCCGCCTCACCAACCGGCGGCTCGCCATGGAATCGGCGGTAATCGTACGCCTCGCGGACCGGTTGACGGCGCTCCTCAAGGCGGGTGATCCCATCGCCGGCCGGGTGGCGCTCGGCAAATCGGATTTCATCGGCTGCGGGCTGCGCGGCGTGGTTTCGGTGTGGGTGGGAGCGCGATGAACGACGACAGCGAACGCTATCTCCTGACCCCGGGACCGTTGACGACCGCGGCGGAGACGCGAAGCGCGATGCTGCGCGATTGGGGTTCGCGCGACGACGACTTCATCGCGCTCACACGGAGCATCCGTGAACGTCTGACCGCGCTGGCGGGCGCCAGCGCAAGCCATACGTGCGTGCCAATCCAGGGCAGCGGCACCTACGCCATCGAGGCGGCCGTGGGCACACTGGTGCCACCCGGCGGCAAGCTGCTGGTGCTGGTCAATGGCGCCTATGGACTGCGTATCCAAAAGATATGCGGGATCATCGGCCGGGACAGCGCCGCCTACGAGGTCGAGGAAAACGCGGTCCACGACCCCCAACGCATCGATGAAATGCTGACGTCGGACCCCTCCATCACCCATGTCGCGGCGATACATTGCGAGACGACCTCGGGCATCCTCAATCCGATCGCCGAGATCGCGGACGCGGTCGCGAGGCGCGGCCGACGGCTGCTGATCGACGCGATGAGTTCGTTCGGCGCGATCGATCTCGAAGTCGCGGAGGCGCCGTGCGAGGCGATCATTTCGTCGGCCAACAAATGCCTCGAAGGGGTGCCGGGGCTGGGGTTCGTGATCGCCGAAACCGCCGCGCTGGCGGAATGCGCCGGCAATGCGCCCAGCCTCAGCCTTGATCTGCACGGTCAGTGGGCGGGTTTCGAACGCAGCGGCGAATGGCGCTTCACACCGCCGACCCATGTCATTGCGGCGTTCGACCAGGCGCTGGCGCAACACGTGGCCGAAGGCGGCGTGGCGGGACGGGGCGCGCGCTACCGTGAAAATTGCGCCACTCTGGGTGCCGGCATGCGCGCGCTGGGTTTCGAGACCTTTCTGCCCAAGCGCCTCCAGGCGCCGATCATCGTGACTTTTTTAATGCCGTCCGACCCCGCGTTCGAATTCCGACGCTTCTATGACGAGATGCACCGGCGCGGTTTTGTCCTCTATCCCGGCAAGCTGACTCGCATCGACAGCTTTCGCATCGGATGCATAGGGCATATCGGCAAGGACGTGATCGAAAGGGCCTTGGAAGCGGTGCGAGAAACATTGGCCGAAATGGGCGTCGCGAGCGGTGCGCCCCTCTTATCATCGGTCAACCCGGCTGCAGAAGGCGCTCCACCGTCTCGATGAATTTCGGCACGGAAATCGGTTTGGCGAAAAAACCGTCGCAACCGCTGGCGCGGATGCGCATGCTGTCCTCGGGGCGGTGGATATCGGCAACCGCGATGATCGGGATGTCGTTGTAAACCGGATTGTCCCGGATTTCGCGCGCAGCGGGAAGCCCCAGCCGCCCCGACAAATGCACGCCAATGAGGATCATGTCGGGACGCTGATCACGTAATATCCTGGCCGCGTTCCGATCTTCCCGGGCCTCAATTACAACGTGTCCACGTGCGCGCAATAGATCGCGGAACAGCTTCATGTTCAGCGCATCCCATTCGACAACCAGAACCTGGCGCTCGAGCGGCGCGACGGGCTCGAACTCGGGCATCTGGATGCGCGAGGACAGGCGTCCCATCGGCTCGGCGGCGCCCTTCCGCACAATCAGTGCTTCCGGCGTCGGTGTCGGCACGTCTTTCATGACCGCCTCACGGCATATTTCATAACCGCCTCACGGCTCTATCACGACGCAGTCGAGACGGCGGCGCTTGGCCTGGCGGCACAATTGGCGCGCCGCGTGTCTTGTTTCCACCGGCCCCGCCTGGAGCCTGTAGAGATTGTTTTGATCCGCGCCGCCGGCGCGTTCCACCATCATCGTCAGCCCCTTGAATAGATCCCCGTGAGCGCCCTGCAGCTTGCGCCACTCTTGTCGCGCCGCCGACGAGGAACGCAACGCATGAAGCTGCACACGAAAAACCGGCTTGCCGGAAGAAACAACGATCGGGACCGGTGGAGTCGGTGTGGCAAGCGCCACGGCAACCGGCGAAATCTTAGTCGCGGTCCCGGATTTCTGCGATTTCTGCGCATCCAACATTTTTAGCTCGGCGACCACCGAATTGCCGGCGACCGGTGCGTCCACATCATCGAACCACCAGGTCAGCGCAAGCGTGGTGGACAGCGTAAGTATCGCAAACGAAAACAGCCAAAGCCCCGCCGTGAAAGCCAGTTTAAGTTTTCGGCTATGCCGAAGCGACGCGGGCGCGTCGCCAAACCCCGTCGGTGTCGCGCTGCCCTTGCGCGCAAGCAGAGACCCCGATAATTCCGCGGGAGGTTCTTCCGTCACGCCAAATAACCGTCAGGTGGTCGGCGGTTCGGGAGCGCCGAACGAATAGACGAACGATGGTGACGGTATCATGTGAGCGGGCCGTTGCAACCGCGCCAGACGCTCTTTCAGATAACGCCAAAGCGCCGCGATTTCGTCCGCCGAGGGAGACTTGCGCGGAATTTCCATCACCGTGCGGCCATCGATCATGCTCGACGCGAAATCACTGCGCTGATGAATGATGGACGGCGCAAGCGTGCCATGCTGCGACAGCGCGATTACCGATTCCGAAGTAATATTTGCGCGGGACGATGCGCCGTTGACCACAAACACCAGCGGCTTACCCAGACGTTCGGCGAGATCGACCGACCGCGCCACCGATCTGAGATCGTGCGGGCTGGGTCGGGTCGGAATTACCACCAGATCGGAAATCGCCATCACTTCGCTGATCGTCGAAGTGATCGCCGGTGGCGTATCGACAATCAGCAGCTCAACGCCGAGATCACGTAGCCGTTCGGCATCGTCACGTAATTTCGAGATCGTTGTGTGTATGAAAACCGGCGTCTCGTTCCGGCGTTCGTTCCACCAGTCGGCAAGGCTGCCCTGGGGATCGGCGTCGAGCAGGGCGACCGGCCCCTCTCCAAGTAATTCCGCCTGAACCGCAACGTGACCCGGCCAGCGTGGTCTTGCCGGCGCCACCCTTCTGGGATGCGAAAGCCATGATTTGCATCGGTCAATGTCTCCTCGATATCAATCCGAGACACCCTGGACGACCAAGGACATCGGATCCCCATTGAAAACCCATCCGACCCGGCAAACCCCGATAGCGGCCAAGACCGACCGCGTATCTCTCTTTCGCTCCCTCGCTTCCCGATCCTCGCCGCGCCGTCGCGGCTCCGCCGGGTACCGCCCACCGTCTTTCGACCGGGGCTTCATCCACGCGGGATTTTCCCACCGCAAACTCCTCACCAAGGCTTCCTACGCACGCGTACCAATGACTACAGCATCATCTGACCTAGTACAGATATACCAGTTTAGGAGAATCTGTCAATATATTGAGCAACCTTCAAGATTCGGCGCAATATCTGGGGTGGAGCGGCAGAGTGATTCGTGTGCCCGGGGAGCGTTCTAGAACGCCGGCGCGGTGCCGAGAGCGCGCAATACGGTAACCGCGCCAGCCAGCGCATCCCAGCCGGACGAGTGGCCGATGGCGTCGATGGCTTCCAGACATTCTTTCAGCCCATCGCCGCCGCCGGCGATCGCCGCGATGGCGCCATGCAGGGCCGCGGCGCCTTCGCCCCGGGCGGCACAGTGAAGATGAGCCAGGCTGATCGCGCCGGTCGCCCCCTCGGCGATGGGCAGCACCCAATTCGCCAGCGCCTCGGCGGTATCGAATTGCTGAAATGCGTCCAGCGTGATCAAAGCGCCGCCAATGAAATCATCTCCCGACGGCGTCAACCCGGGTCCGAGGCCGATCAGGCCGCGCACCGCTGCCGGCACCGGCGAATTTCCGCCCGCGAGCATCGTATCGAGCCATAAACGGAATGCGGTGACGGCGGGCGCGGCGGCTTTAAGCACCGCGCCCTGGGGCATCGCGTCGGGGGCGATCAACAGCGCCAGCCCGCGATCCGGATCGCGTGTGCCCGGCAAGGCGTCGAGCATTTCGAGACCGCGAGAGATGTCGCCGGCGACAACCACCGGCGGTGACCAGGACTCCACGCCGGAAAGCGTGAATTCGAATCGTCCGGCGACCGACAGAACCTGTTGCGACATGTGGGCGGGTCCATCGACGCGCAAACCACTGGCCCGCCAGTCGAGCCCGTCGGGCAGTTCGCAGAGCGCGTTCAACGGACCGGCGCCCATCGCCATCGGCCCGAAACAGACCAACGCGCCCCGCATTGTTTCGAGATAAAAGCTGCGCTGGAATACAGCCAGCACTCTAGCCGCCTCCCCCGTCACAAGACCGCGCCGCGCCGCGCCGCCCAACAGCCTTACATCGAAGGTAAATCGTTCAACCGTCATGGAGGCAAGGCTACCCATAGGACGACACCGAAACAATTGTCACCGCCCCGAATTTGCGCTATCGCGCTTGGATGAATGTTCGCCAAACTCAGGGATGATCGCGTCATGGGAGAGATATACGAGGAGCTTAATCCGGCGCCGCGATTGCTGATGGGGCCGGGGCCGATCAATGCCGACCCGCGCGTGCTGCGCGCGATGTCCATGCCGCTGCTGGGCCAGTTCGACCCGGGATTCACCGAATATATGAACCAGGTGATGGCGCTGCTGCGCGACCTGTTCCAGACCGGGAACCAATGGTCTCTGCTGATCAACGGCACCGCGAGAGCCGGCATCGAGGCCCTGCTGACCTCGATGGTTTCACCCGGCGACAGGGTGCTGGTGCCGGTCGCCGGCAGATTCGGCCAACTCCTGTGCGAAATCGTCGAGCGTTGCGGCGCGGAAATCCATACGCTGGAGACTGAATGGGGAACCGTGTTCACGCCCGACCAGATCGAGGACGCCGTCAAACGTTACAAACCCCGCCTGGTCGCGGTGGTGCACGGCGACACCTCGACCACCATGGCTCAGCCGCTCGACGAGCTTGGCGGGATATGCCGCCGCCATGACGCGCTACTCTATGTGGATGCGACGGCGACGCTGGGCGGCATGGAGGTGCCGGTCGATACCTGGAAAATCGACGCGGTCTCGGCCGGGCTTCAGAAATGCCTGACGGGACCGCCGGGTTCCTCGCCCATTACGCTGAATGAGCGCGTCGCCGATCTGATGGCGCGGCGCAAACATATTGAGCAGGGTATCCGCCCCGAGGGCTTCAATGCCGGCGATGGCGCGCTGATCCAGTCGAACTATTTCGACCTGCCGATGCTGATGGATTACTGGTCGGAAAGTCGCCTCAATCATCACACCGAGGCGACCTCGATGCTTTACGCAGCGCGCGAGTGCCTTCGCATCGTGCTGGCCGACGGTCTGACAGAGCGCTTCGAACGCCACGCGCTTGCGAGCCAAGCGGTGTGCGCCGGCATCGAAGCGATGGGATTGGAGGTTTTCGGAGACGTCGCGCACAAGATGCATTCCATCACCGGCGTGGTTGCGCCCGACGGAATCGAGGTGGCGGCTGTGATCGGCGACATGCTGGCCGATTACGCGATCGAGATCGGCACCGCGTTCGGCCCGATGCGCGGCAAGGTCTGGCGCATCGGCGCGATGGGTTACAACTGCCGCAAGGATGCGGTGCTGACAACACTGGCCGCCTTCGAGGCGACACTCAGACGTCACGGCTACACCGCGCCCCCGGGCGCCGGCGTCGACGCCGCCCTCTCGGTCTGGCGCGGGGCGGATTAGCGTTATTCGCCTGCGCCGCTACCCCGGGCGTTTTCGTTGGCGTGGGGTTGGCCGAGGATGGCGTCGATGTCTTCGCGGTCGAGAGTCTCATGCTTCTGCAGCGCGTCGACCAGATTATCGAGCCTGGCGCGGTGCCGGGTGATGACGTCGTTGGCGCGCTCCTCGGCCTCTATCAGCAGACCGTGCACCGCCTTGTCGACGGCTTGCGCGGTGGCCTCGGAAAAACGCCGCGGCTGGGCGATCTCGCGGCCCAGGAAGGGGTGCTCCTCGCTGTCGCGCACGTCGACCGGGCCAACCTCCTCCGACATGCCCCAACGCGAGATCATCGCGCGCGCCAGCGCGGTCGCCTGATGGATATCGTCGTCGGCGCCCGAAGAGACGCCGTCGAGCAGAATATGTTCGGCGGCGCGCCCGCCCAGCATCACCGCCAGCCGGTCGCGCAGATATTCCTCCGGCAAGGTATAGCGCTCGTCTTCCGGCAGTTGCATCGTCGCGCCGAGAGCGCGACCGCGCGGGATCACGGTGACCTTGTAAAGGGGATCGGCGTTGGGCAGGAAATGCGCGGCGATCACGTGGCCGGCCTCGTGCACGGCGAGGCGGTGGCGTTCGTCCTCGGTCATCACGAGCCCGCGCACCGGGCCCATCATCACCTTGTCGCGCGCTTCGTCGAAATGGCGGGCCGTGACCTTGTCCGCCTCCTCGCGCGCACCCAGCATCGCCGCCTCGTTGACCAGGTTCCTCAGATCGGCGCCGCTGAAACCGGGCGTACCCGAGGCGATCAGATCAAGGTCGACATCGTCGGCGACCGGCACATTGCGGACATGCACCTCGAGAATTTTCACCCGCGCCGGGCGGTCCGGCAGGGTCAGGGTGACATGGCGGTCGAAACGGCCGGGACGCAGCAGGGCAGGGTCGAGCACATCCGGACGGTTGGTCGCGGCCAGCACGATCACGGCCTCGTGGCCGGCGAACCCGTCCATTTCGGCGAGGATCTGGTTGAGGGTCTGTTCGCGCTCGTCATGGCCGCCGCCGAGCCCGGTGCCGCGCACGCGGCCGACGCTGTCCAATTCGTCAATGAAAATGATGCTCGGCGCACGCTGTTTCGCCTCGTCGAACATGTGGCGCACCCGCGAGGCGCCGACGCCCACGAATACCTCGATGAACTCCGATGCCGAGATCGAGAAGAACGGAACCCCAGCTTCGCCCGCCAACGCGCGGGCCAGAAGGGTCTTGCCGGTGCCGGGCGGACCCATCATCAGGATGCCATGCGGCACTTCGGCGCCCAGCGTCGTGAACCGGTCGGGGTTGCGGAGGAAATCGACGAGTTCGGTGACCTCGGCCTTCGCGGCGTCCTGACCCGCGACATCGTCAAACGTGACCTTGGGCCCTTCGGATTGTTCGACCCGCGAGGTGCCTTCGAGGAATTTGCCGATGCCGCCCTTGCCGCCAAGACCGCCGGCGACGTTCTGGAACATGCGTCGCGACAACCAGATATAGACACCAATGATCAGCAACCACGGCAGCAACCAGTACAACCGCGAGCCGATGCCGTCATCCTGGTCGGCGCCTGAAAAATCATAGGCAACGCCCGCATTATCGAGCATTTCCAGCAAGCGCGGCTCGCCGAAGGACGGCACCCGCGCGGAAAAGCGGTCGGTCTCGATCCCGTCGTCGCCCAGCGCGCGTGATTTCACCAGTTCGCCGCGCGCCGTGTTGCCGCTGAAAGACACCCGCTGGACCGCGCGCTCTGAGATCAATTTTTTGAAATCGGAATAGGATATTGTCGCGATGCGACTTCGCTGCTCACCTTCGGGCGCGGCGACGATGACGGCGAACAGGCCCATCCCGATCAATGCGATCGCCAACCACCAAAACGCCTGTTTCTGCATGAAACGAACCCACCATCGATGGGAGCCGGGCGCGCCAAGGAGCGCGCACGGTCCAGACCCGCATTACTACCGGATTTGGGGTATCGCGCAAGGTTTCGCGACAACGAATCCGATCAGCGCTTGCGGTCCTCGTAGGCGTATGAATAGGAGTAACTGTAATAGTAGGACGAGCGGCGGGGATTGACTTTTTGCATCACCGTGCCCGCGATGCACGCCTTGACCGCGGTCAGCATCCGGAAAGATTCCATGGCGATGGCGCGCGGCGTTGCGTCCCATTGAACCACGAAGATCGTGGCGTCGGCGAGATGAGCGAGAACCAGCCCGTCCGAGACCTGCGAAAGGGCCGGAGAATCGAGGATCACGGTGTCGTACATTCCCGATACCCGTTTCAGCAAATCCCGCATATGTGACGAGTTAAGCAGTTCGGGTGGATTTG
>CAZPMO010000003.1:0-12347 GCA_964587515.1 uncultured Rhodospirillaceae bacterium
CCCGGCGGCGTTTTTCTCGCGCAGCGTAAGCCCCCAATCCTCATGAAAGCGCACCGCCGCGTCCATATCGTCGACGCCATAGACGATCGACTCGATCCCGAGAATGGTCATCGCTGTTCCCCCTAAAGACCCGCCAGGAAGCTCCGCACCGCGTCGATGGTCGCACCCGGCGCGGCGCCCGCGATATCGTGCCCGGCGACGATGTCGACCATGGGAATATGCGGCAGCTCCGCCTTCACGCGCGCGATGTTTTCCGGCGGATAGCGGTCGGACAGCGTGCCGCGCAGAATTACCGTCGGCGCCTTGATGGCGGCGAACTCGGCCCACATGTCGGTGGGCGCGATGGTCGGCTCCCAACCGTCGATTCCGGGCGGCACCATGTTGCCGAAATCGGGATCGCGCGGGAACGCGAAGCCGCCGTCCATGGGCGCCAGGAATTCTTCGAGCCGCGCACGCGCGGCGGAACCCGGCGGCGTGTCGGTATGGCGGCTCATCGTCTCCTGCGCGGCCTCGACAGAGGCAAATATTTCGCGCGGGTTGTCGACCGACGGGCCGCCGCGCGCCGCGCCGCCGCCGCGACCGGGGCAGTGATCGACGATGATGGTGGCCGCGGTGCGCTCGGGGAAGCGCGACGAGAACAGGATGGCGCGCCCGCCGCCCATGGAATGGCCCATGACCACCGCCCTGGCCCACCCGAGATGGTCGAGCAGCCCCACCATGTCGCCCATCTGGGCGTCGTGCGTGTAATCCTTGGATTCGCTCCAACCCGACCTGCCGAAACCGCGCGTGTCGTACACCGCGATCTCGCGGTCGGTGGCGAGCGCCGAGGCGACCTCGATCCAGTCCGCCGAATCGTAATAATTCGCGCCGTGGGTGATGATGATTGGCGTCCCTCCGGGCGAACCGAAAAGACGGTAGAAAATCGTCACGTCGCCGGAATCAAAGGTTCCCGTCCGATGATCGGTCGCGGCCATGTGCATTTCTCCCCTTATTGGTTTTCCTGTCCCGACGGTAGCACACGAGATTTCGCGCGCGCCAGCTTAGCCCGCCTCGGGCTCCAGAACCTTCACCGCGTGACGTTCCGGGTCGTAGCGATAGCGCAGCGTCTTGTCGAGATCACAGCCGGTGAGGCGCACCAGACGGGTTTCCAGAGGCCGGTGCAGCGAATGGATGACGCCTTCGTTGTAGACGCGCGCCTCGCCCTGGTTCATGACATATTTATCGGTGATTTCCAGGTCGGCGTGGCCTTCCTCGGCGCCGTCGTCGACGCGCTTCCACTCGGTCATCTCCACATGGTTCATGGCCATGCCGTAAATCACCCAGGACGGGCCGTGACAATGGGGCGTGTTGCTGGACGGGCCGCGATTGGTGTGTGCCATCACGCGGAAGCCGAACTCGGGATCCACATAGACGGTCTCCGCGCCCGACGGCTGGTCGGGTCCGAGATGGCGTGCGACGAATTCCTCATCCGCCAGTAACGATTCAAGATGGACGCGGACAATTTCGCGCCCGGCGGGGCCGGGATCGGCGGAAAGCGCCGCCCGCGCATCGGCGGCGAACTGCTCGACTGTATAAGGCATTCTCGGTTCCTCCCCTGTTGTCGCGATCAACAACCGTGTCGTTGAATTACCATGGAATACACGTCCCCCACTACTGTCATGGCCGGGCGTGACCCGGCCATCTCGAAAGTCAGGAACCCACCCATGGAGATGCGCGGGTCGCGCCCGCGCATGACGAATTGGGTTAGACGTTGGCGCGGGTTCTTTGGGCGATCACGGCGCGGGCGGCCTGCTGGCCGGGAGCGCCCCAGACGCAGCCGCCCGGATGGGCGCCGACGCCGCAGATATAAAGCCGGTCGATGGACGTGTGCGCGCCGTTGCAGCCGGGCACCGGGCGATAATCGAGAAGCTGGGCGGTCACCAGGTCGCCGTGGAACTGATGCCCGCCGGTCATGGCGAAACGCCGTTCGATGTCGAACGGGGTCAAAATTTCAGTCGCCGTGATGCGGTCGTAAAGACCGGGCGCGAAGGAGTCCACCGTATCCAGCACGATCTTTCCGGCGCGCTCGCGCTGGGCCTCCCAGCCGCCCAGCGCGGGATCGAGGTCATAGGGAAAATACTGCGCGTAGCAGGTCATGGTGTGGTGCCCCTCGGGCGCCAGCGAGCCGTCGATCGCCGACTGCATGTGCACCGTCATGAAGGGTGCGTCCGAGAGCTGGCCGCGCTTGGCCTGGTCCCACGCGGTCTCCACATAATCGAGCGACGGGCACAGGCTCACCCGCGCCGGAACCGTATCCTCCGGCGCGGCGGTAAAGCGCGGCAGGGCGTCGAGCGCGCAGTTCACCTTCATCGCCACGCCCTGAATTTCGATGCCGCGGATCGCATCGGTGAATTCGGGCGCGAGAGCGCCTTCGTCCACCAGTCCCAGGAAGGTAACCATCGGATCGGCGTTGGAGATCACCGCGTCGGCCTCGATGCGTTCGCCGTCGCTCAGCACCACGCCCCGCGCCGCGCCGTCCCGCACAAAGATTTCCTCGACCGCGACGCCTGAACGCAGGTCGCAGCCGAAATGGGTCGCGGCGCGCGCCAGCGCGTCGGCGAGCCCCCCATGCCGCCGCGCACATATCCGGCGCGGCCCTTTACGCCTGCGGCGCCGCCGAACATGTGGTGCGCCATCACATAGGCGGTGCCCGGCGTGCGCGGCCCGGCATTGGTGCCGAAAGTGCTGGTGAAGCCGAGCACCGCGCGCACCTCGTCGGTTTCGAAGCGCGCGTGCAGCACATCCCACATGCTCCCCAGCATGAAATCGCGCACCAGGGTCGGCACTTTTCCCAACGGATTCTGTTGGCGGAGACTATCGGTCTCGTCCGCCAGTTCGGCGTGTTCGAAGGTAACCTCCGAGCCCAGCCCCAGCAGATCGGCGGCAATCAGAACCTTGCGCCCAAATGGCGACGGCAATGTTGATCGAAGCGTGAAGCCCATGGAATCGTCCCGAATTAATCGCAGGTAATTTCGCGCGCCGCCGAGGCAAAAAAGCCCGCCGGGCCGAACCCGACCCGGCGGGGATTTCACGATTCGATTATTCGGCCGCCGAGGCGACTCCGGCATCGTCGTTGTCGATCATCTGACGCAGCGCGCGGCGGGCATAGGTCATGGCGCCGTCGGAATAGATGCTGAGCAGCGGACGGTCGGGGTTGAGATCGATGCGTTTCTGCTGCGCTTCGAGGATATCGATATCCTCGACGAAGGTGGCGACGATCTCGCCGTACATGTCCTCGGTGGCCTGCGGTTCGTCCTGGCGATAACCGTTCGCGGTCGACCAGAAATAGAAACACGTATTGTCGGTCTCGGGCGTCACGGCGTGGAGCAGCCGGAGATGGAAGCCGTCCTGTTCCCGATTCTCCCTTGCGCCCTTGCCGACGTCGAGCCCGCCGGACCACTGCACGATCGTGGACGGCGTGAAATATTCGAACTGCTGCCAGCGGTCGACCTTGCCCTTGAATCCCGCCCCCTTGAGGTAGGTCGGCGGCGGATTGCAATCGAGCATCCAGCGGGTCATGAGCACGCCGGTGTCGGATCGGTCGACGGTCGTCTCCGCGTCGACATGGGTCATCGGCGAGCCGCCGATGGTCTTGGTGTGCAGATAGCCGAGATGGGTGAGATCCATCAGATTGTCGATCATCAGCATGTAATTGCATTTGATCGAATAACATTCCTTGCGATGCGGCCATTTCTCCGGCTGGTCGTGCCAGGGATAACCGACGATCTTGCTTTCATCGGCCAGCGCCGGGTCGCCCATCCAGATCCAGACGATCTGGTGCTGCTCGACAAGGGGGTAGGCGCGAATATTGGCCTGGTCCGGGATCGTTTTCTGGCCCGGGATCACGACGCAATTGCCGTCGACGTCAAAAGTCAGACCGTGATAAACGCATTGCAGGCCCTTTTCAACCACGTCGCCGTGCGACAGCGGCGCGCCCCGATGACAGCACCGATCCTCGATCGCGCCCACCTTGCCGTCGGTGTCACGGAACAGGACGATGGGCTCGTTCATGATGGTCCGGCCAAGCGGAGCCTCGTCGATTTCATCCGACCAGGCGGCGACATACCAAGCGTTGCGAACGAACGGTTCGTTGGTGGTGTCGGTCATCGGGGAAATTCCTCCTTTTATGAATCCGGCATTCGAATATGGCGCCGGTAGATTTATTAACGCGCCGACAGCGTAGTTCGCCGCCGTTCAATGTCAACAACGACCGATAGAGTTGAACACCAATAATTTCTCGGGGACCGCCGATATGACCAATTTCGTGCTTTGCCATGGCGCCTGGGGCGGCGGCTGGGGCTGGAAACGGGTGGTGCAGATCCTTCGCGACGCCGGCCACTCGGTATTTACCCCGACCTATACGGGCCTCGGCGAGCGCGCCCATCTGATGAGCCCCGACATCGATCTGGAAACCCATATCAGCGACGTGCGCGGCGTCATCCAATACGAGCGCCTGGACGAGTTCGTGCTCGTCGGACACAGCTATGGCGGCATGGTGATCACCGGCGTCGCCGACCGCGAATGGCAAAAAATCACCCGGCTGGTCTATCTCGACGCCTTCCTGCCCGAAAACGGCCAGTCGGTAAACGACCTCACCCCGCCCGACCGCGCGCAAGCGATGCTTGATATGGCGGAACGAGAGGGCGACGGCTGGCGGCTGCCGCGCCCGCCGGGCAGCGTCTCGGAGAAACTGCCGGGCGACGATCGGCAATGGGTGCTCGGTCTCACCTGCGACCAGCCGCTTGCGACCATGACCCAGAAACTCTCCCTCGAGGGCAACGTCTGGAAGATCGAGGACAAGGTCTATGTGCTGGCCACAGAAAATCCGGGCTCGCCGTTCCACGCCCTGGCCGATTGGACGCGCGGCCGCGACGGCTGGACCACGCTGGAATTACCGACCCACCACCATTTGCTGCAATCCATGCCGCGCGAGACCGCCGAAATTCTGATGGCCTAAGCCGCCTCAGGCCTCGAGTATTACGATTTCCGGCGCGAGCCCATTGCCGCCGATGGTGATGCGGGCCAGCACGATGGGAAGATCGAAGCGGCGCGGACCGGCGCTGCCCGGATTGAGGTAAAGAACGCCATCGCGGGTCTCGAAGCCGGGGTGATGGGAATGGCCGGTGATCACGGCGGCAAAGCCGGCGGCGACGGGATCGATCATCAGATGGTCGATATTGTGGATCACATAGAGGTCGTGCCCGGCGATGCGGACTACCTCGTCGATGGGCAACGCCTGGGCCCAGTCGCCGCCGTCGATATTGCCGCGCACCGCGTGGACCGGTGCGATCTCGCCCAGCGCCGCCAGCACCGACGGGTCGCCCACATCGCCGGCATGGACGATCAGATCGCACCCCGCCAACGCCGCCAGCGCATCCGCGCGCATCTGGCCGTGGGTATCGGAGATCACGCCGATAACGGCACCTTGAGAAGGCGTTCGATCCATCCCTCGTCTTGACACAGGCACCTGGTGAAATCCAGCCACCTTTCCCGCGCGACAACGGCAGGGGAATCATGTCATGGTTGAGTCGAAGAAAAGGAAACGAGGAGGCGCGGGATGGCCGGCAAGGCGGACACGAACCGAACGATCCTGAAGGGCGGACATGTCATCGATCCGGCCCACGCGATCGACAAGATCACGGATGTGGTCGTTGAAGACGGCAAGATCGTCTCGGTGGGCGAAGCGGCGACGGACGACGGCGACGTCGTCGATGTGCGTGGGCATTATGTCAGCCCCGGTTTCGTCGATATCCACATTCACGCATACGGCACGCTCGGATTTGCCGATCCCGACAGTCTCGGCATCTGGCAGGGCGTAACCAGCTTCGTCGAAGCCGGCGGACCCGGCGTGGGAACCTTCGACGAATTCCTCGCCGTGATGGAGGGGCGCACCGTCACCGATCTCTATGCCGGGTTGTGGCTGCGACCGATGGGGCTGGTCGGGGTCAATTACATAGAGGGCGACCCCCGTGGCCTGATGAATATCCCGATCACCGACTGGATGGACCTCGCCGACGCCCATCGCGACATATTTCGCTATCTCAAGCTCGGCGCGTTCGGCAGAGCCGGCACCGGGCCGCTGAGGATCGGCAAGGGCCTGGCCGAAATACTCGGTGTTCCCGCCTATATCCATATCGGCGAATTCCAGGAGACGCCACCGGAGATCACCACCGCCGCCGCCTTCCAGATCGCCGAGGCCGGCGACATGATAACCCATATCTATCACGGCAATCCGGGCGGCACGCTGGACGAGCACGGGAAGATACTGCCCGAGGTCACCGATGCCGAGCGCCGGGGGGTGCTGTTCGACATCGGCTTCGGCGGCTACAATTTCTCGTGGCGCGTGGCCGAGCGCGCCTATGCCGAGGGGCTCGTGCCGCACACCATCTCCTCCGATCTGCAGCAGCACAACGTCAACGGCCCGGTCTATTCGCTGGCCAACGTCATGACGGTGATGATGCGCCTTGGGCTGTCGATGCGCGAGGTCATCGAGCGCGTCACCATCGACGCCGCGCGCTCGATCTCGATCGACGATCGGGCGGGCAGTCTGCGATCCGGCGCGCCGGCCGACATCACGGTGTTCCGCATCGAAGACGGCGAGTTCGAACTCGCCGATTGCCAGTTGGTCACGCGGACCGCCGAGCAACGGTTTGTTCCGGTGATGGCGTTCAAGAACGGCGTTCGCTACGACTCCGACATGGAGCGCTGCCGCGACGAGCGCAACTGGTTCTGGCAATTGGCGGAAGACGCGGTTCCCGCCGCCGCCGGCGCGCTGGACGGATCTCAGCGCCGCTTCCTCGGCGCGCTGGCCGCCGAACTGGAGGGGCATGATTGGCGTATCGAGAGTGCCGAACGGCTCGACATTTTCGCCGCGACGGAATTGCAGGATCGTTTTCACAAGATCCGCGCGGAATGCGGTCTCGGGCTCGGGGACGCCCTGTACGCGGTTTACAACAGCTTCCTCGACAATCCGTTCACCATGCAGATCGGGTTGTTCCTGTTCCGGCTCGACAAGGCGTTCGCCGTCGAACGAATGCGCCGCGTCGCGGAGTCGACGCGCGACGCGGCCGCCTGAGGCGGACTAGCCGATGAGCGAGGAGGGCTGGGTACCACTGGAAGGGCTCGACGCGGAAAAATCCGAGTTCCCGACGCGGGCGCGATGCGGCGATGAGACCATCGTCGTCTTTCGCGTCACCGACGGGTTTCGCGGCGTGCAGCGCCAATGCCCGCACCGCCAAACCAACCTGTCGCGCGGCATCGTCATGGGCGGCGACAAGATGATCCGCTGCGCGCTGCACGCCTATACGTTCAAGCTCGCCGACGGCAAGGGCGTGAACTGCCCGGGCTACGAGATCGATGTCTACGAAATCGCGCGCGAAGGCGATGCGCTGTCGGCGCGCAAGGTGCAACAGGAGAAGGGATAAACGCCATGGTGAAAAGATACGATGTCGAGGGTGTGCGCTCTCCAAATGGGCGTTTCAGTCATGTCGGCGAAGTGGGCGCGGGCGGACAGCTTTTTTATCTCGCCGGCCAGACCGGGACGCGGCCGGACGGCGTCTCGCCGGACGGTATCGAGGCGCAGGCCGAGTTGGTCTACGGCAATATCGGCACGGTGCTGGAACAGTGCGGCATGTCGTTCGACAACGTGGTCAAAACGACGGTCTATCTGGTCAATCGCGAGGACGCGGAAACCTGGCGCGCGATACAGAAAAAACATCTCGGCGACGTGGTGCCGTCCTCGACGCTGCTGTATATCAGCGGTCTCGCCCGGCCCGAACTGGTCATCGAAGTGGAAATGGTCGCGGCCAAGGACGATTAAGGGGGAAAGATGCCGAACAGCGAGACAAATATCACCGCCGCCGATGGCGGTGTGATCCCGTCCTACCTGGGCACGCCGGAGTCCGGAACCGGGCCCGGCGTGATTATCGTAACGACCATCATCGGTCTCGATGACGACACCAAAGCCTATGTCGATGATCTCTCCGCGCGCGGCTATGTCGCCGTGGTGCCCGACATGTTCTGGCGCGACGACGACCCGGGCCCGCTGAAGACCGACGAGGACGGCTGGAAACGCGCCTTCGCGCGCAGCGGACGCAGTGACATCGAGGTCGGCATGGCCGATCTCGCCGATATCATCGTCGACATCAAGGCGCGGCCCGAGTGCAACGGCAAGATCGCGGTGATGGGATATTGCTTCGGCGGACCCTATGCGCTGCTGGGCGCGGCGCGGTGCGGCATCGACGCCGGGATTTCGTTTCACGGCTCCCATGTGGGCAAATATCTCGGCGAGGCGGACGCGATTACCTGCCCGATGAGCTTCCACTATGGCGACAATGACGCGATTGCGTCGATGGAGGAAATCGCGGAAATTCAGGCCTCGTTCGCGCGGCTGAAGGATGCCGATGTGTTCGTCTATCCCGGCGCGGTGCACGGCTACATGATGCCCTCGCGCGGCGAAGGCTATGACGAGGCCGCGACCAACGCATCGTGGGAACGCGCACTCGCGGTCCTCGCGTCGCTCCGGACCTGATTTTTTATGGCGTCCACCCCCGCCCCCATCACGGATTCGGATGCGAAATCCAGGATCCTTCGCGATGTGTTCGGCTTCGACCAATTTCGCGCCGGGCAGGAAGACGTCATCGACGCGCTGCTGGCCGGGCGCGACGCCCTGACCGTGATGCCCACGGGATCCGGCAAATCGCTGTGTTTTCAGGTGCCGGCGCTGGTTCTCGGTGGGCTGACGATCGTGGTTTCGCCCCTGGTCGCGCTGATGCAGGACCAGGTGGCGGCGCTTCGCCTGGCCGGCATCGCGGCGGAAACCATCAATTCCTCGCGCGCGCGCGCTGATAACGTCGCCGCCTGGCGCCGGGTCGCGGCCGGCGAGGCGCCGCTTCTTTACCTCGCGCCGGAACGGCTGATGACGGAGCGCATGCTGGAGGCGCTTTCCGCCCTCGACGTGCGGCTGATCGCGATCGACGAGGCGCACTGCATTTCGCAATGGGGACCGTCCTTCCGCCCCGAGTACGAAGCGCTGGGCCGGTTGCGCGAGCTGTTTCCGGGCGTGCCGATCGCGGCGCTGACCGCGACCGCCGATCAGGTCACGCGCGACGACATCGCCGAAAAAATCTTCGCCGGAAGGGCGGAGACCTTTGTCCTCGGCTTCGATCGTCCCAACATCAAACTCTCGGTCGAGATGAAGGGCAATTCGAAGGGCCAGCTGCTGAAATTCGTGAAGCGCCACGCGGGCGAAAGCGGCATCGTTTACTGTCTGTCGCGCAAGAAGACGGAAGAAACCGCCATCCTGCTCGACCTGGAAGGCCATCGCGCGCTGCCCTATCACGCCGGCATGGACAAATCCCAGCGCGAGGCCAACCAGAACATCTTCATGACGGAGCCGGGCGTGGTGATCGTCGCCACCATCGCCTTCGGCATGGGCATCGACAAGGCCGATGTGCGCTTCGTCTTCCATGCCGATTTGCCGGGCAGCGTCGAGGCCTATTATCAGGAAATTGGCCGGGCCGGGCGCGACGGCGGCCCGGCCGAGGCGCATATGCTGTTCGGACTGGGCGATATACGCATGCGTCGCGTGTTCATCGACGACGAGGATTCGAGCGAGGACCGCAGACGCCGCGAGCACAAGCGCCTCGATGCGCTGATCGGCTATTGCGAATCGCCGGCTTGTCGACGGGTGCCGCTGCTGGCCTATTTCGGCGAACAGGTCACGCCCTGTGGCAATTGCGATGTCTGCATCGACCCGGTCGAAATGACCGACGGCACGCTGGAAGGGCAAAAGGCGCTTTCGGTCGTGTTCGGGACCAGCCAGCGCTTCGGCGCCGCCCATATCATCGACGTGCTGCGCGGCGCGATGACGGAAAAAGTCGTAAAGGCGGGACATGACCGCCTGCCGAATTTCGGCGCCGGATCCGAAATCAAAAAGGAAGAGTGGCGATCGCTGATCCGCCAGCTTGTGGCCGCCGGGTTCCTGAAGCTCGACGTCCAGGGCTATGGCGGGCTCGGCATCACCGACAAGGGCCGCGGGCTGATGGATGGCGAGGACAGCTTCCAGTACCGAAGGGATACGGTACAGAAAAGCGCCGGCCGCAAACGCAAAACAACGAGCGACGAAGCCGCCGCCGAGCTTTCGGCCGAGCAATCAACGCTGCTCGCGGCCTTGAAGGCGCTGCGTCTCGATCTCGCGCGCGAACGCGGCGTGCCGCCCTATGTGATCTTCTCCGACAAATCGCTGATCGACATGACGCTGCGTAACCCGCGCAACGAGGACGAGTTCGCCGAGGTCAACGGCGTCGGCGCGGCCAAGCTGCGCGATTTCGCCGAGCCATTCCTGCACGCCATCTCCGCCGGTTAACCCACGCGTGTTCGAACTCGACCCCCGCCTGGAAAACGACACCGTCGCGGTGACCAAATTCGCGCTGTCGCAAGTGCTGCTGATGCGGGACGCGCGCTATCCCTGGCTGATCCTGGTGCCGGCCCGGCCCGGCCTCCGCGAATTGCATGATCTCGACACGGCCGGGCGCGCGGCTCTGATGGAGGAGATCGCGCGCGCGTCACGGGCGCTGGAGGACTTATACGCGCCGGACAAGATCAATGTCGGCGCGCTCGGCAATATCGTCGCGCAGCTTCACATCCACGTCATCGCGCGCCGCGCCGGCGACGCCGCATGGCCCGGCCCGGTCTGGGGTCACGGCGCGCCCGAGGATTACGCCCCGGACGATCTCGCCGCGACGGTGGCGCGAATCGGCGCGGCGCTGGCTTAGGCCGACCGTATCGCCTGTTCCAGAGCCTGCAAAAACCGCGAGCGGTCCTGTTTGGTGAAGGCGGGGTTGTTGCCCCTGATTTCGCCGGTATCCCGCAAATGGACGGTGAGCTCGCGCATGGCGAGCGCGTTGCCGATGCCGTCGTTGGTGAACGGTTTGCCGGTCGGGGCAAGCACGTTCGCGTTCGCCTCGAGGCAGCGCGCGGCCAACGGGATGTCGGTGGTGACGGCGATATCGCCGGCGCCGATATGGTCGGCGATCCAGTCGTCGGCGGCGTCGGCGCCCTCGGAAACCACTACGCGGTGCAGCAACGGGTTTTCAGCCATGCGCAGCCAGCTATTGCCGACCATATGGACGGCCAGCCCATGCCGCGTCGCCACCCGCATGATCTCTTCCTTCACCGGACAGGCGTCGCCGTCGACATAGATCTCGACCACGCTCAGTCCAGCCCGGCGAGGGAAACGCCTTTCGGCCGCGGCGGCGTTTCAGCGGTACCCGGGGCATATACCCGCGCCACATGGGGCCGCGCCATCATGCGCTCGCGCCAATCGGCGGCGCGCGGGCGCCTGGTCAAGAAATCGGGCCGCAATTCGTTGATGCGGTGGATGATGGCGAGCATGCTGATATCGGCCAGCGAATATTCCGCGCCCGCGAGGAACGGGCCGTCGGCCAGCGCCGCGTCGACGCGCCCGACCGTGAAATCCAGCCGGGCGAAAGAATCATCCAGCTCCTTCTCGGTGAACCCGCCTTCGGTAATGCGCCGCCAGCGCTCGCGGCGCTCCGGCACCGGTGTCGCCGCCAGCATTCTCTCGATATCGTCGGGCGCGAGTTCCTCCGCATGGGACTTCATGAAGGCCGAATAGGTGGCGTTGGTGACGGCGGGATGGACATCGTCGGCCGTCCAGCACCACAGCCGCATCCGCGCCCGCGCGCCCGCGTCGGCCGGGCGCATCGCAACCTCCGGAAAAACATCGTCGAGATATTCGTTGATCACCAGCGAATTGGTGATCGCGCGTCCGTCATACACCAGCGTCGGCACCACGCCGTTGGGATTGAGCGCGAGATATTCGGGCCGCAGATTCTCATAGCGCCACAGCTCAATGTAATGGCTGACATAATCGAGCGCCTTCTCGGCGAGGCAGAGCCTGACCTGTTTCGAGCACGTGGTCAGGCCGGAATGATAAAGTTCCAGCATATGGCGTTACCGTCTGATTTCACCGTCGCGGAGGTTCACATATCTTCGACGCGTTGGTCTATAGTTCCGACGATCACGACGATCCGCATCGGCGCGAGTTGTGGGATCAAAAAATGGGAGAAAATTCATGAGCGAATCCAGTGGCCAGGAAAAGATTCTCACGCGCCGCGACGGCCCGATCGTCTGGCTGACCTTCAACCAGCCGGAAAAACGCAACGCAATGTCGCTGGACATGACCGTGCGCGCCCGCGAAGTGGTCGAGGAATTCGCCGCCGACGACGACCAGCGCGTGCTGATCCTGACCGGTGCCGGCAAATCGGCCTTCGTCTCGGGCGCCG
>CAZPMO010000003.1:12357-12991 GCA_964587515.1 uncultured Rhodospirillaceae bacterium
TATTTCGGAGTTCGAGGAAAAGCGCAACAACGCCGAGGCCGCGGCGGAATACTCCAAGGTCTCGACCGGCATGTTCGACGCTCTATACGCGGTGGATAAACCGACGATCGCGATGATCCACGGATTTTGCATCGGCGGCGGCATGGCGCTGGCCGCGTCGTGTGATCTCCGCTTCTGCTCCGACGACGCCTCCTTCGCAATTCCGGCCGCAAGGCTCGGCATCGGCTACCGGATCTCGTTTACGCGCCGCATCATGGATATCGCCGGCCCCGCTTTCGCGAAGGAAATCCTCTTTACCGCGCGCCGCTTCCCCGCCGCCGACGCCGCCGCCATGGGGTTGGTGAATCGGGTAATCGCAAAGGACGAGCTTGACGATTTCGTGCGCGAGACCGCCGAAGCCATCGCCGGTAACGCGCCGATGTCGCTGAACACGTCGAAGGCGGTCGTCGCCGAATTGCTGAAAGACCCCGAGGCGCGCGACCTCGCGCGCTGCGAAAGCATGATCGCGAGTTGCGCCGACAGCCTGGATTTCGCCGAAGCCCGCCGCGCTTTCATGGAAAAACGCAAACCGGTCTTTGTTGGACGGTAAGACCGAAACAGCCTTGTATATGGTTACGGATTTGCTATAGATTCG
>CAZPMO010000003.1:13001-64699 GCA_964587515.1 uncultured Rhodospirillaceae bacterium
TGTTGGTGGATCATGGTCTATACAGGCTATGGATGAAGAGTGTGGGTAGTATTGCCAAGGTTGGTGGTGCGTCGAAGGTGGGGGAATGAACGAAATTGTCGTCGCGGCCGCAATGGCGATCCGGCCAATTCGATGCGATGGAGATACCAAAATGACTGGACGAGTTTCTGGCGTCGTTTTCGGCCGGCTTGTTTCGCTTGCCCTGCCGATGATCATGACGGCCGCGATTTCCATCGGCGTCGTGATCGGAACCGGCGCGGCGGTGGCGGAGCCGGCGACGACCCTGGTGGCTAAGGGTGGCGACGATCTGCTGAAGGGCGGCGACGATCTGCTGAAAGAGAGCGAGAAAAGCGCCGTGAAGAAAGAGGTCGAGGACGCCGAGTCGGTTTCGTCCAAAGCCCACGAAGAGCTGTTCGCCGAAAGCCGCTTTCCCTCGGCCGCCACCTGCGGCACCTGCCATCCGAAGCAATACAAGGAATGGTCGGTTTCCCAGCACTCATATGCCCAGCTCAGCCCCGTCTATATGGCGATCAACAATTTCATCAATTCGATCGCCAACGGCAGCAACGGCGATTTCTGCCTGAGATGCCACAGCCAGGTCGGCGCCAGCCTGGGCGAATCGCCGGCGATTTCGAACCTCGACCGGCATCCGACTTCCCGCGAAGGCATCACCTGCGTGGTCTGCCACCGTGTGGACAAGGACTACAACAAGGCCAGCGGCCGCCTCGCGCTGGTCGAGGGTGACCTGCTGCAACCGGTATTCGGTCCGATGGGCAACGCGGAGATGGCGCGCGTCCTCGACAATACCGACAAATACCGCGTGGTGACCGACCCCAATAAACAGGGCCGCAAGATCCACGTGAAGGTCAAGAAATTCCCGTCGATTTCCCAACCGGTGTTCTGTGGTTCGTGTCACGACGTAACGCTGTTCAACGGGTTCCGGCTGGAAGAAGCATTCAGCGAATACCGTACTTCGCCGGCGGCGGCGCGTGGCGAGACCTGTCAGGACTGCCACATGGGCAAAATCCAGGGCAAGGTCTCGGGTTACGAGGTGGGCCCGGCGGCGGTGGTCGGCGGCGTACCGACCAAACCGCGCAAGCTGGCCAATCACTTCTTCGCGGGACCGGATTATTCGGTCATCCATCCGGGCATATTTCCGCACAACGCCGAAGCGCAGCAGATGGCCACACTGCGCGAATGGTTGCTGTTCGACCACAAGGCGGGCTGGGGCGACGACAAGTTCGAGGACAAGGTCACCGACGCCACCAAGTTTCCGAAGCGCTGGGAATCGGCGGACGACCGCTACGACGCGCGCGAAATCCTCAACACCCAGTTCGAACGGCTTGAATGGGCGCATCAGAAGCGGCTGGAAGTCCTGCGCGTCGGTTATCTGATGACCGACATCAAGACATTGAAGGCGAACAAGGACGGCATCCAGTTCTCGGTCAAGGTCGAGAACGGAACCGACGGGCATAACGTCCCGACCGGATTTACCGGCGAACGGCTGGTGTTTCTCCAGGTCACCGTGACGGACGCCATGGGCAAAATCATTTTCAAATCCGGCGACCGCGATCCCAACGGTGATCTGCGCGATCATTATTCGTCCTATGTGCGCAGCGGCGACTTGGAACTCGACGATTCCCTGTTCAGCCTGCAATCGCACTTTGTCGTGGCAAACGGGCGCGGCAGCGAACGCGAACGAATCATCCCGATCCCCTATCCGTCGACTTCGCTGCCGCGTGTTCTACCCTCGCCGGTATCGCTGATCTTCACCGGCGAGCCTCCGACCGAGCGCAATCATCGCAAGGGGATCGAACCCAACGGACATCGCATCGCCAAATACAAGATCAGCGGCGACGCGCTGACCGGCAGGGGGCCCTATCGCGCCAACATCAAGCTGATCTCTCAGATGGCGCCGGCCAACCTGATAGGCGCGATCCAGAGCGTTGGCTTCGATTACGGCATGAGCCCGGCCGAAGTGGTCGCGGGCGTCGCAGCGGGCGCCGACGTTCTTTGGGAAAAAAATCTGACATTCAATATCGGAAACTGATGCAACGATAACCGGATAACGTAAGTCCCGATCGCGACGACACCGGCCGTGCGGGATCTACAAAGGAAATAGTCGAGACCATGTCGATGGCAAAACAGTACCAGGAACGGGTGGGCGGCGTTGGCGCCGTCTGCGTCTTCCTTATCGCGCTGATGGCGGCGCCGCTGACCGCCCCGTCGGCGTGGTCCGCGGAGGGATATGGCGGCGGCATTTTCCCGCTCGGCGAAAGAAATCCGCCGCCGAAGTTCCCGGACAAGCCGGTCCCCTTTAAATCGATCGAGGACCTTCCCGCGCGCCCGGCGCTCGGCATCGAAATCGGCGACCCCTTCCTCGACACCGGCAAGCTCGACGCCGGGTTTGAGACGCCCTGGGGTGCCGTCTGGCAGCCCAGACTCTGGGGCTACATGATCTATCGGACCGCGTTTCAACATTTCGAGACCGCGACCCGCGCCAACAACGAATGGGCCAACCGGCTGGATGTGTTCCTGAACCTCCAGCTCACCGGCACCGAGAAAATACTTCTCAATCTGCGGCCGCTCGACACCAACCGGCCCACTGAATTCACCCGATACAGCTTCGACGATCCGCGTGGCGGCGAAGGATATGTCGGCGAATATAACTCTGAAGTCGAAGCGCTGTTCTTCGAGGGCGATCTCGGCAGTCTGATCCCGGCGATCGACCGCGAAGGCATCACGCCCTTGGATTTCGGCTTCACCGTCGGGCGTCAGGCGATCACCTTCCAGGAAGGCATGCTGATCAACGATACGGTGAACATGGTCGGGCTGGTGCGCAACAATTTGTATCTGCCGGGGGTGAGTTCGCTCCGCATGTCGGGAATGTGGGCCTGGGACCGCGCCGACCGCGGCGTTACGGACGCCGACACCTCGACCTTCGCCCTGTTCAGTTCGGCCGATATGCCGAAAAGCACCGTCAGTCTCGATGTGATCTATATCGAGGATGAAGGCCAGAATGGCGACGCCTTTTATGTCGGCGCGTCGTCGATACAGCGCATCGGACTGTTCAACACCGCGTTTCGCATCAACAACTCCGTTGCTCTGGATGACGATCGCCAAGGTGTCGCCGACGGCTCGCTGCTTTCGGCCGAGGTATCATGGACACCGCATAACTCAGACGACATCATTTATGTGAACCCATACATCTCGCTCGGCAATTTCACGCAGGCGGGCCGCGAGGCCATTGTCGGCGGTCCGCTGGCCGCGCTGGGCATCCTGTTCGCATCGCCGAGCCTCGCAAACTACGGTGCCGAATTGAATCCATTCACCGATGACGTCACCGGGTTCGCCGCGGGCTATCAGGCTTTCTGGGACAGTCATCGGCGCAATCTCGCGCTCGAAGTCGCAACGCGGAAAAACACCAGCGGCAGCGGCGGCGATTCGCTGGGGCTGGGCTTCCAGTTGCAACAGGCGCTGGGCCGGCATTTTCAGGTTCAATTAGAAGGATTCTACAGTTTTATCGAAAACAGAGACAATTCGAACGGCGCTCGGGTGGAATTGCAGATCGTCTATTAACGCGGCGGCTTTCGGGAGTAACGGGGGTTGAGAAGCTAGATCGTGTCCACGCTGATGTCAGGCGAGGTGTTCGTGTTGATCGGCGAGATCATCGTGGTCGGGGTGGCATTGCAGACCCTGGCCCTGGTCTATATTTCGTGGCGCCGGGTCACCCAGGAAAATCGACGATCGCAGGTCGCCTTTCAGTTCCTCGAATCGGAAATCGCCGCGCGGCGCTCACACAACAAAGTTGAAGCGGACCGCTCGGCGCTATCGTGGAACGGAACGCGCAAATTCGAAATTCGTCAAAAAACCGTGGAAGGCGGCGACATCTGTTCGTTTTATCTCGCCCCGCATGACGGCAAACCGCTACCGCCGTTTCTGCCCGGTCAATATCTGACTTTCCATCTCAAGGTTCCTGGCCAGGAAAAGCCTGTCATTCGCTGCTATTCGCTTTCCGACAGCCCGTCCAACCCGGAACGCTACAGGGTCTCGATCAAGCGGGCGCCGCCACCGCGCGACAACCCCGATGCGCCGCCCGGCCTGTCCTCCAATTTCTTCCACGACCAACTGGCCGAGGGCGACATTGTCGATGCGAAAGCGCCGTCCGGACATTTCTTTCTGGATCTCAATCGCTATACGCCGGTCGTGCTCATGTGCGGCGGCGTCGGAATTACGCCGTTGCTCAGCATGCTGCTTGCCATCTGCGAAGGCGATTTCAAACGCGAGACCTGGTTCTTCTATGGCGTTCGCAACAAGCAGGAACACATCATGGGCGAGATGTTGCGCGATATCGCCCGAGCGCATGAGAACGTCCATCTCCACGTCTGTTACAGCGATCCGGAACCGGGCGACCGGCAAGGCGTCGACTATCAACACGCTGAACGGATCAGTCTCGACCTGCTGAAACGCCTGTTGCCGTCCAACAACTACGAATTCTACTATTGTGGGCCGCCGCCGATGATGGAGAGCCTGACCCAGGGCCTTAAGGAGTGGGGCGTTCCCGATGCGCAAATCAATTACGAGGCCTTCGTGGCGGCCAGCGTGCAAAAGGCCAAACCGAAGCCGGCCGCCGGGGCGGACGCCGCGACGGCCTATCAGATCGAATTCGCCCATTCGGGAACGACACTCGACTGGTCCCCGGATGCGGAATCGATCCTGGAATTCGCCGAAAATAACGGAATTGCCATGGACAGCGGCTGCCGCGCCGGAAATTGCGGCACCTGCCTGACGGCGATCACGGCGGGCGGGGTCTCCTATCTCAGCGAACCCGGCCAGGCGCCGGAAGACGGATCGTGCCTGGCCTGCATCGCGGTGCCGAATTCCAACCTGACGCTGGACGCTTGATGAAAATCGACAACTCCGTTGCCCTTCCCCGGCAACGGCCTTCGAAAAGGATTACGATATTGCAAAATACAGCCCCGTCGATCTGGACTGGACCCCTAAGGCGCATTGCATGCGCAAGCGCGCTTCTTTTGGCCGTTTTCCTGACCTGGGCCCCGGCCACGGCGGAGATCGTGCTCAGGCTCGATCCGGCCAATGTCGCCGGCCCCAAGGCCTGTGCGGAATGCCACATCTCGTCGGCCAAGGTGTGGAAGGAGACCCAGCACGCTAAGACGTTCAAGGCGTTGCCGCGCAAGAAATCGGCCAAGGAAATCGCCAAGCGAATGGGGCTGCGGCGGATCAAGGCGGGCAGCGATTGCCTGACCTGCCATTTCACCTCTAATTTGAAAAACAACAAACCGAAGCCCATCGCAGGCGTGACCTGCGAATCATGCCATGGCGCGGGCAAGAAATGGATCGACGTTCATAGCGATTTCGGCGGCAAGAAAGTTACCGCGAAGACTGAAAAACCGGCCCACAAGAAAACGCGATATGAAAAATCGGAGGCGGCAGGCATGCTGCGCCCGAGCCGCCTCTATCAGGTCGCGGCCAATTGCTATAGCTGCCACACCGTTCCCAACGAGAAGCTGGTCAATGTGGGCGGCCATCCGGTTGGCAGCAAGTTCGAGCTGGTGTCCTGGTCGCAGGGCGAGGTCCGCCACAATGTCTGGTACACCAAGGAGAACCGCAACGCGGCCGCCAACCGCAAGCGCATGATGTATATCGTGGGCAAGGCGCTAGACCTCGAATTCGCGCTGCGCGGCGTCGCGAAGGCGACACAACGCGAACGATATGCGGTCGCCATGGCCAAGCGCGCAGCCGCGGCGCGGGCCGATCTGAAAAAGATCGGAGCCGCGATTTCCGCGCCCGAGATCAAACAGATCATCCAGATCGGTGACGGCGCAAAGCTCAAACTCAACAACGGAGCGCCACTCACAGCGGCGGCCGACAAGATCGCGGCGGCGGCGAAAAAGCTCGCCGCAAATCACGACGGCGCGAATTTCGCCGGCGTCGATTCACTGATCCCCAAGCCGGCGAACTACAAGGGCAAGGCGTCGCAATAACCGACCGGCGACCGCGGTCGGCGGTTGCATGGAGGACTGATGGCCGACGTTTCCGTCGTCGAACGGCCGCAACGCTGGGATAACCCATTCGACCCGGACATGACGGAGTCCGACGTCGAATGGGTGATGACGCTGCAACCGTTCTGTGACATGGACGAATCAGGTTTTCCCCGGAACTTGTCGCTCCGCGACGTCATCCGTAACGATTCCCGCATCACGCGCTACCGCGAGGGCGAGATCATCATCCGCGAGGGAGACTACGGAAATTCCGCCTTCCTGGTGATGGGGGGAACCGCACGGGTGATTCTCAGCCCGCCGCTTTCGGCGCGTGAACTCGGCCGGCGGGAGATTAAAAAGAAGGGAATCTGGGGAGCGCTGTCGCAAATTTGGCACAATCCGCGCGCGCCGGAGGTTCGCGATCGCGCGCAATATTACGACCGCGCGACCAGCGGCGGGCTTGGCGCGGGTGAAAACGATCATACGATGCTGGGCGATATCGCCGCGATCATGGAGCAACACCGCACTGCCCAGTTTCTGGTCGGGGACACGTTCGGCGAAATCGCCGCCATGGGGCGCAGACCGCGCGGCGACACCGTGTTCGCCGACAGCGACGCGGTGCTGCTGGAAATGCGGTGGCAGGGTTTTCGCGATATCCGCCACCGGGTCGGGGCCTACCGCGACTATACCGACCGGATTTACCGCGAACGCGGCTTCGAGGCGCATCTGCGCGAAACCGCGCTGCTCGACCGAATCGATGATGACGGCAAAAACCGCCTGATGAAGGATGCGTCTTTCCAGAGTTATGGCACATTCGAATGGCATTCCACATACAAGACACTGGCCGATCTGACGTTCAACGAGCGCCTGACCCATGAGCCCGTGATAGCCGGCGCCGGAGATTATCCGGACAGTCTGCTGCTGATCCGATCGGGGTTTTGCCGCGTCACGGAAAATTTCGGCAACAGCGAACGCACGGTGGGTTTTATCGGCCGCGGCGAATCGTTCGGCCTCGAAGAGCTCGCCCATAACTGGCAGTACGAGGACGAGATCCCTTATCAGCGCAATCTCAGGGCGCTGGGGTATGTAGATTTGCTTGTGCTGCCGGCCGTCACGGTGGAAGAAATCATTCTGCCGAAGTTGAATGTTTCACAGATGAGCACGCCGGTCGTCGCCGGTCGGGAAACCGATGAAGTCGTCGAGGCCGAGGACGGCATGGAAACCGGATTGCTCGAATTCATGGTCGAGAACCGTTTCATCAACGGAACGGCGACCATGGTGATCGATTCGGATCGTTGCGTCCGCTGCGATGATTGCGTGCGCGCATGCGCGGCGGCGCATGACGACAATCCGCGGTTCGTGCGCCACGGGATGCGGCACGGGAAATATCTGGTGATCAACGCCTGCATGCATTGCACGGACCCGGTATGCATGATCGGCTGTCCCACCGGCGCCATCCATCGCAGCCCGGGCGAGGGCCAAGTGGTCATCAACGACGCGACCTGCATTGGCTGCGCGGTGTGCGCGACGAGCTGCCCCTACAACAATATCCGCATGGTCGAAATCAGGGATGAGCAGGGAAGCTTCATTTACGACGATCAGTCGAAGGCGCTGATGCAGGCGACGAAATGCGACCTTTGCGTCGACCAACTCGGCGGCCCGGCCTGTCAGCGCGCCTGCCCTCACGACGCCTTGCGGCGAATCAACATGCAGGACCTTTCGGGGAACTGGGACTGGCTGACGGACAATTGAAATTTCTCAGACGCAATTTCGTTTATCTGTTTTTGTCGCTGGTCGTGGCGATCGCGATCGGCCTTTGGGCCGCCGTCACTTCCGCCTCGCTGAAGGACGTGAATTTCCTGACCGGATGGCTGCTGCTGGGGTCGATGATTTTCCTGGCGCTGTTCAATGTCCGAAAGAAACTGCCGATGATTCCGCTGGGCTCGGCGGCGCTTTGGCTCAATCTGCATATCTATGTCGGCTGGCTGTGCCTCGGCGTGTTCCTGATCCATAACGGCATCGAACTGCCCAGTGGCATCCTCGAAGCAGTGCTCGCCGCTCTGTTCCTGCTGGTCGCGCTGAGCGGCATTTTCGGCATCGTGATCTCGCGCGAATTCGCCAAGCGGCTGACCACATCGGGCGAAGAAGTCGTGTTCGAGCGCATCCCGGCTTTTCGGGAAAAATTGCGGCAACAGGCTGACAATGTCGCTCTACAGTCGGTCTCGGCAAGCGGCACGTCGACGCTGGCCGATTTTTACGCCGGCCGGCTGAAATTCTTTTTCGAGGGACCGCGCAACTTCTTGGGTCACGTGTTCGGCTCTCGGCGGGCGCGGTTTGCCCTGCAAAGCGAGATACAGGCCCTGACCCGTTACCTCGATGAAAACGACCGAGCCTACCAGCAGGAGCTGTCGGAGCTCGTCCACCGCAAAGTCGATCTCGACCACCATCACGCCCTTCAGAAGACGTTGAAGGGCTGGCTGTTTTTTCATATTCCGCTGACCTACAGTCTGTTAATCGTGGCCGTCGTGCATGTGGTGATGGTCTACGCCTTTTCGGGAACGCCATAGATGGCGGGCCCACTTCAGTCTTTTGATTTTCGCGATAGCCGTTACAACCGGCCGACCCAGAAATGGGTGTGCGGCTGGGCGGCGAAGGGCGAGGCCTGCCATGTGGGGCCCGACCACAAAGGCAACTGCGTCGCGACATCCGAATGCCAGCCGATCCGAAACGGCGACCGCTGGATGTGTACGCGTTCCGAAATCGCAGGTGGACGTTGCACGGATGGCCCCATGCCGGATGGCGCCTGCGCCTGTGTCATTCGCAAATGTGCGCCGGTGCGCAGCATCCGCGCCCGTCGCGGACTTTTCGCGCGGGTGGTGTCAGCGCTTACCGTCGGGCTGGTGCTAATTTTCGTATTCGGACCGTCGGCGCATAAGGTGATATCGCCGGGCGCTCTCACACAGCAACATGCGGAAGTGATCGATTGCGGCACCTGCCACGCCGCGTTCCCGGCGGGTCCGACCGGTTGGATTCGCGCGGCCTTCTCCGCGGCTCCAAATGACCCGGCGACCAGCGATTCCGGCCGCTGCCTGAAATGCCATGCACAGGGCGATTCGGCGCTAAATCCGCACAGCCAGGACGCGGCGATGCTGACGAAGATGCGCAAACGCGCGCATCCGCCTTCCAAGCAAGGAACCGAACCGCTGATGGTTTCGCTGGCGTCCGGCGGCGACCCCGGCGCGGCAACGGCCGGAAAACTGGCCTGCGCGACCTGCCATCGTGAACATCAAGGTCGCAACGCCAGGCTGGCGTCCATGAGCGACGCGCGATGTCAGGCATGCCATACGGCGCGGTTCGCCGGGTTGGATTCAGGTCATCCCGAATTCGACCACTATCCCTACAAACGGCGCACCCGGCTGATTTTCGATCACATCGGCCATATCGAAAAACATTTCAAGGACAAGAAATTCAAACAATCCGCGCCGGATCAATGCACCACCTGTCACAGCCCCGACGCCGCCGGCAACACGATGCTGGTGAACGGTTACAAGACCTGTATGGCCTGTCACGCGGCGCAGATCGTGACCGACGGCGGTGCGACGCCGGTGTTCGCGGTTCCAGGAATCGATGCCCAGACGCTACATGCCAAGGGCGCCCCGATCGGCGCCTGGCCGGAGGACGCGGAGGCGGAACTGACGCCGTTCATGGTCCTGCTGCTGTCGGGCGATCCCGATTTCCGAGACGCCTGGAATACGGTTCGGGAGCTGAACCTGCTGGATGACCTGGAAGATGCCGACGCGGCCCAGATCAAGGCCGCGCAAACCGTCGCCTGGTCGGTCAAACGCCTGATCCAAGACCTCCGTGCGAAGGGCGGGGCCGCTCTGGGCGCCCGCATCGAAACGGCATTGGGATCGACGATCAGCGGCGAAGACCTTGCCCATCTCGCCGGGCGGCTTCCGGTGGACCTGATCGCCAATGCCCGGCGCGAATGGTTCCCCGATTTGGACGCGGAAATGAAACAACACCGCGCAGGGGTCCCCGTACCGACCCGCACTGCAAGCGATGACGCGCCCCGATCGGAAAAATCCGCCAAGTCCAAACCGACCAAGGACACCGGCGACATCCTCGCGGGTGGCGACAAGAAGGACACAGGCGACATCCTCGCGGGCGGCGATAAGAAAGACACAGGCGACATCCTCGCGGGCGGCGACAAGACGGTCTCCACCGCGCCCGTGGAAGAGAATGTCGCGGAGACCGGCGGTGAAATCGACGCCAACAAATGGACCTCGGCGGGCGGCTGGTATCGCGACCAGTTCACCCTGCTCTATCGCCCGACCGGCCATGCCGACGATTTCTTGCGATCCTGGATGGATCTCACCGGTGCATCTGACAGTAATTACGCCAAGTCCGTCTTCGCCTCTTTGACCGCGCGACAAGCCGTCGGGCGATGCGCCAAATGCCATAGCAGCGACAAGATCACCGAAGCGGCGCTGAAACCCAACTGGGTTGCCGCCCGACCGGTGAAGGAATTCCGCAAATTCACCGGTTTTTCCCACGCCGCCCATTCGAAGCTGTTCAACGACAAGGCCTGTCTGGGCTGTCACGTACGGGACGATGACTCGAAATATCTCGACGCATTCAAGAACAACGACCCGGCGGTTTTCCAGTCGAATTTCAAACCCATGGAACGACAAACCTGCGCGCGTTGCCATACGCCGCAACTCGCCGCCGAATCATGCGTTCTCTGTCATCAATATCACGTGGGAAGTTTCCCGCCGGCGATTACGGCGGCGCCAATGACAATACCGCGAGCGGGCGAACGGCCCCGCCCATAACAAAAGGGGAAGCCCATGAAATTCGCGACGATCGATGCGCCGCCCGCTGGCCACGTGGGCGTGCTGACCGGTGAAGACGAAATCCTCGATCTCGCGGCCTTCCGGGAGGTTTCACCCCCGGCGCGGCTGTTGCCCGATAGCTTGCGTGACATTCTGGCGGCGGGCCGAGAAGGTCTCGATATGGCCCGGCGCTGCATCGACGCGGTCGCTTCCATGAGCGCCGACGAGACGGAACGGCTGCGCGTGACCGGCGCGCTGAAACCGTTCGCGACGACGCCGCTGCTGGCGCCGATTCCGGAGCCTCGGCTGCTGCTCTCGGTCGGCATGAATTACGGCCGGCACCTGGCCGAGATGAAGGACACGCCGACCCCCACCCATCCGACCGCCTTCATCAAGGCCGCCACGACCCTGACCGGATCGGGCAAGCCCATCGTGGTGCCGTCGCAATGCGGCGACATGATCGATTTCGAGGGCGAATTCTGTTTCGTGTTCGGCCGGTCCTGTCACATGGTCGGCATCGACGAAGCAATGGACTATGTCGCGGGCTACACCATCGCCAACGACGTTTCGGCGCGCGACTGGGTGTCGGAGGTGTTCGCCGCGAACGGCTCGTTCGGCGCGATCCACGCCTGGGAACGCAACATCATGGGCAAGCAGCTTCCCAGCTTTACGCCCTGCGGTCCGGTCATGACGACGGCCGACGAAATTACCGACCCGAACGATCTCCAGCTCACCCTGACCCTCAACGGCGAGGTGATGCAGTCGACGAAAACCGACGATCTGATCTTCGATATCGCCGAACAGATCGCCTATTTCTCGCAGTGGTACCAGTTCAGCCCGGGCGACGTGGTCACCACGGGTTCGCCGTCCGGCGTCGGTTTCGGCCGCGATCCGAAAATTTTCATGAAGCCGGGCGATCTGGTGGAGGTCGAGCTCGAAGGAGTGGGAACGCTCTCCAACCGTCTGATCGCCGGCTAAACCGCCGCCGCGCGCAGGCGTTCGGTGGCGTCCGCGTCAATCTCGAACGTCTCGGGATCGATGACGACGCCGTAATGTTGCCGCGCGATCTCGGGCGAGACATAACCCTGTTCCACGTCGCGGCGCACGTCTTCCGCCGGCCGGTACAACGGCGAGCCGAACCCGCCGCCGCCGCCTGAACGCAGGCAGAACGCGTCACCTTCGCGCAAATTGGCGATCAGCACCTTGGCGTTCGGGAAATCGTCCTTCCATTCGCCGTCGAGCCTGAGCGCCACCGCGTTCCCCGCGCCGTCGAGCCCGTCCTCCAAGCCCCATGGCGCGCAGTGGACGCGTTCGATCTGGGTGTTGAAGGTGAGATCGGTGCGCGCCTGGACCACGCGCTCGATCCCGAGACCGCCGCGATAGCGCCCGGCGCCGCCGGAATCCGTGATCAGCGAATTGCTCTCCACAAGCACCGGGAATTTCGCCTCGATCTGCTCGTTGGGACTGTTATGGGTGTCGCCGTCATTGATGCAGACGGTGCCGCTGACGCCGTCCTCGGACTGCTTGGCGCCCCAACCGCCGCCGAGCGGCCCGAAATTGCCGATGAAGAATTCCGAGGTGCGGGGATTGATGCCATGAAATGCCGCCGCAAGCAGATCGGCGTGGTGGCCGGCGATGGTGCGATCGGGAATCACCGGGGCCAGCGCCTTGAAGATGGTGTCGACGATGGTCATGGGAAATGTCATCCACCAACGCATCGGCGCGGGCTTCACCGCGCTGACCACCCGCCCCATGGGGACGATGGATTTCAGGTTACGAAACGCGCCCTGGTTGATCGGGTAATCGGTGGGAGAGGTGATGCATTTGAAGGCGACCTGGGCGCAGGCATGGCCGGTGGTCACGCCGGAATTGAAGAACCCCCTCACCTGATCGGAGACGTCGGTCAGATCGACCGTCATTTCGTCACCCGAGACCTCGACGCGGACGCGGATCGGCACCGGCTCTCCGACGTTGACGCCGTCGTCATCCATGAAGGATTCGGCCTCGTAGACGCCATCGGGGATGGACCTGGTGTGGACCCGTGCCGCGGCCTCGGAATGGTCCATGATCACGGCGACGCCGTCGAACACCGCGTCCTGCCCGTAGCGGTCGAGGAGTTCGAGGAAACGCCGTTCACCGGTTTTTACGGCGGTGATCTGGGCCCTGAGATCGCCCATCGCGCGCGGCGGCAAGCGCACGTTCATGGCGATGATGTCGACGAGATCCTGATTGACCACGCCCGCCTTCTGGTACTTCAGGATCGGAATTTGAAGACCTTCGGAAAAGATATCGGTGGTCATGCCGCCGAGCACGCCGCCCACATCGAGCCAGTGCGCCATACAGCAGGAAAACGCGACCAGCTTGCCGTCATGGAAGATCGGCAATGAAAATGTGACGTGGTTGAGATGGCTGCCGGTGATATAGGCGTCGTTGGTGACCAGGATATCGCCGGGCTCGATGCCGTCCTCGCCAAAATGGTCGATCTTGGCCTTCACGGTCTCGGACATGCCGCGGATGAACATCGGCAGGCCGAGCCCGATTGATACCGTCTCGCCGGTCGCCGTGAAAATCCCCACGGTGAAGTCGAGCGCCTCGTAGATGATCATGTTGTAGGCGGTGCGCATGAGGTTGGTCTTCATTTCCTCGGTCACCGCCAACACGCCGTTGCGCACGATCTCGGTAACCACCGGATCGACACCGCGCGATGTTTCGGATGCGCTCATGTTTCCCCCTAAAACGAAGGTGGCGTATCGTCGCCGCTCTTGATCTTCAAACTCAACGACACCCCGCCCGAGCCGCAGCACGGACAGCTCAGCGCGATCAGGATCTGTTGGCGTTCGTCCTCGGTGATATCGGCCTTGTCCAGAAGCTCTGCGATCTGGCGCTGGAAGGCCAGGTGGACCGACTGATCGCCGAACACGATCCGGTCGTCGGTCTCCGGCGGCTTCGCGGCGGGCGGATCGGACTTGGACATGCTTTATGATAGGCGATGCGGGGAACGCCAACAAGAATGCCCCACCGCGGCGTTTGCCGATGCGGGCGGTTCAAGTATGGTTCTGGGGGCTACAAGCCCGGGGCAAAAAGATCGTGGGGAGCGACCGGTGACGACCGAGAAGAATATCCGACTTGCCGCCGATATCGGGGGAACCTTTACCGACGTCGCGGCATTCGACGCAACCACCGGATCGCTGCAACTGGGCAAGAGCCTTTCGACCCCGGCTAATCTGGTTGAGGGCATCGGCGCGGGCGTCGAGAAGGCCGGCGCCGATTACGCCGGAGCGGGGCTGTTCCTGCACGGCTCGACCATCGCCATAAACACGATCCTTGAGCGTACCGGTGCGCGGACGGCCCTGGTGATCACCGAGGGCTTCCGTGACATTTACGAGATCGGCCGCATCAATCGGCCCGATTCATACAATCTGTTTTTCCAGAAGCACGAGCCATTGGTCGAGCGCGCACTGCGTTTCGAGGTCAGGGAACGCATGCTGGCCGACGGCGGGGTTCATATCCCGCTCGACGAGGGATCGGTCCACGAGGTCGCGGACCGGCTGGAAGCGCTCGATATCGATGCCGTCGGCATTTTGTTGCTCCACTGTTATCGCAACCCCGACCACGAGGCGCGGGTGAAGGCAATCCTGGAGGAACGCTTTCCCGACATGTTCGTGTCCGCTTCGCACGAGCTGTCGCAGGAATATCGTGAGTTCGAGCGCGCCTCCACGGTGGTCGCCAACGCCTATATCGGCCCCAGGGTAAAATCCTACATCCAGGGAATCCGCGATCATCTGGAACGATCCGGCTTCGACGGCTCCTTCATGGTGGTTCAGTCGACTGGCGGGCTCTACGAGGCCGAACAGGCGCAGGCGCAGTGCGTGCGCATGCTGGAATCGGGGCCCGCCGCGGGCGTGATCGGCACCAAGGCGCTGTGCGACACGCTCGGCATCCAGAACGCCATCGCCTTCGACATGGGCGGCACCACGGCGAAGGCCGGCGTGATCTACAAGGGTGAGGCTCTGACCACCGGGGCCGCGCTGCTCGGCGGTTACGAGAAAGCGCTGCCGGTTCAGATCGCCATGATGGATATCTTCGAAGTGGGCACCGGCGGCGGCAGCATCGCGCGCATCGGCGAAGAAGGCGGATTGCATGTGGGACCGCAGAGCGCCGGGGCGGAACCGGGCCCGGCCTGCTATGGGCTGGGCGGCGCGGAACCCACCGTCACCGATGCGAATCTTCTGCTCGGACGCCTCGGCGCCGACCGGTTCCTCGGTGGCGAGATGGCGCTCGACCAGAAAGCGGCGTCCACGGCCCTGCTGGGCGCTGTCGCCGATCCCATGGGCATGGACCCAACCGCCGCCGCCGACGGCATCCTTCAGATCGCGGTCACGTCGATGTCGCACGCCGTGAAGGGGGTGACCACCGAACGCGGGCTGGACGCCGGCGACTTCACGCTGGTCGCCTATGGCGGCGCCGGGCCGCTGCACGCCTCGGCGGTGGCCGGCGAGCTCGGCATCCGCAAGGTGGTGATTCCGCGGGTGCCGGGCGTCTTCTCCGCTTTCGGCATGCTGTTCTCCGATCTCCGCTACGACTATGTCAGGACCTGGTTCACCCGGCTCGACGACGCGCCGTTCGACCAGATCGACCAAATTTACCGGGAGCTGGAAGACCAGGGCCGCGGCGCCATCGCCGGCACCTCGGTCGCGCCCGGCGAGGTCACCGTCGCGCGCGCCGCCGACATGCGCTATGTGGGCCAGGAGCATCCGGTGACCGTCGATCTGCCGGCTTCGGTGTTCGCCGACGGCGATCGCGAAGCGATCAAATCCGCGTTCGACGACATGCACTTGCTGCGCTACGGCACCAACGCGCCGGCCGAGCGCGCCGAGATCGTCAGCCTGCGTGCAACCGTCACCGGCATCATGGCGAAACCGCCGCTGGAGACCATCCCGGCCGGCGAAGCGACGCCGCCCGACGCGGCTTTCACCGGCAACCGCTCGGCTTATTTCGCGGAAATAGGGGAATTCGCCGATACGCCGACCTATGCGCGCGACGCGCTGCTGGCGGGCAACCGGATTTCAGGCCCGGCGCTGATCGAAGAACACGCCTCGACCACGGTGCTGCTGCCCGGCGACACGCTGGAAGTCGATGCCCATGGCAATCTCGCGATTACGGTCGCGGGACGAGGCGGTCCGGCATAATCGTCAGTCGACGGGCAGGATCGCCTCCGTGCCCGGGTGAAGCTGGATATCGAAAGTCGCCAGCAGCACCGCCGTCGCGGCGTACTGGCCCATCAGACCGACCAGATCGACGAGGTCGCGTTCGCCGAAATGACCGAGCGCGTCGGCGAAAGTCGCCGGCGACACCCGATGGTCGCGGAACAGTTCGCGGCCGAGGCGGATCACCGCGGCTTCGATATCCTCCAGACCGGCCACGTCGCCGCGATGCTTGACGATGTCGATGAGTTCCTGGGAGAGGCCCTGGCGCAGCGCTTCGGGTTCGTGCGCGGCCCATTCGAAGCGGCTGTCGAATTCGCGCGCCGTCACCAGGATGGCGAGCTCGCGCATTTTCGGACCATAGCCGGCCTCGTGGCGAAGATACTGGTTTACCGGCCGCAGGCGCACGGCAAGCTCCGGGCTGTGCAGGCGTATGCCGCCCGGTCCCCACAGCCCGACCAGAGAATCGCTCGCCGGATCCATCAGAGAATCGAAGATCACTTGCGCGTCGGCGCCCATGTTCTCACGCTCCGGCGGCGGCAGCCGGTAACCCGATTCGGCGTTCACGTCATCGGGAAATTTCGCATCGCTCATCCTGTCCTCCCTAAAATTCTCATGTCTGGAATACTGCGCCAACATAGCGTGGCGGGCCAGCGGCTAATTCGTTAGTCTGTGGCCATCGGGACAACGAAGGCCAGGATTGGCCAGCCATAGAGGGAGGAAATTCATGAAGCTGCTTTATTTCGATGATTTCAAGCTGGGCGTTCTCAACGGCGACTCGGTGGTCGACGTATCGTCGGTGGTGGCGGACATTCCGCATATTGGACCGCACGATCTGATCAACGAGCTGATCGCGAATTTCGACGATTATCGCGGCAAACTGGACGATGCCGCCTCGAAAAGCGACGGCGTGCCGCTTAGCAGCGTCCGCATTCGCCCGCCGTTGCCCAAGCCCGGCAACATCGAATGCATGGCGGTCAATTATATGGAAGACGGCACGCGCGATGCGCCGGCCCCCATCAACGCCTTCCACAAATCATCGAGCGCGGTGATCGGCGAAGGGGACACCATGGTGCTGCCCGACGTGCCGGCCACCATCTTCGAAGGAGAGGCCGAACTCGCGCTGGTGATCGGCAAGGAGGCGACCAATGTCAGCGCCGCCGACGCGATGGATTACGTATTCGGCTATACCAATTTCATCGACGGTTCCGCGCGCGGCCTGGTGCCGCCCGGCAACACGTTCTACCAGATGAAATCGCGCGATACCTTCGCGCCCATCGGTCCCTATATCGTCACCAAGGACGAGATTGCCGATCCGCAAAAGCTGGACGTGAAGCTGTGGAACAGCGGCACGCTGATGCAGAGCTTCAACACCGACGATATGGCGCACCTGATTCCGCGCTGCATTGAATGGGTAAGCTCGATCCATACGCTGCACCCGGGCGACATCATCGCCACCGGCACCAATCACCGGGGCCTGAATTCCTTCATGGACGGCGATAAGATCGAGCTCGAAATCGAAGGGCTGGGCCGCCTGACCTTCAACATAAAGGACGATTTGAAACGCACCTGGTCGCGCGAAACCAGGCTTCAGCACGCGGAGCAGAAACTCGACGGCGTCCACACGCCCCAACTCAGCGGCAAATACGCTTCCTGACGAAAACGCCTTACCTTTGACGGCGCGTCCTTCGACCGAATTTCGACGGTCCGGGGACGCGCCGGCTCGGACGCCGCGAAGGCGCGCAGTATAACTTTTATCCAGTAAATCACCTAAAATCGTCCCTCAAGGTCAAAGCCCGCGGAAATTATGGCCGTCCGCAACGATAAACCTAGACTCAAGGTTTACGAAAATTATCCTGATTAAGAGGGCGTTAATGCAATCTCGGCAGAATGGGTAGCGTAAACATAGAATTTACCACCGCGCATGCCGGGATCCGATATGAACAACTCACTCTCCCAAGCCGAAGTCCAGCGCCTCCTCGACGATCCGTCGGTCGACAACCGATTTGAGACAGCGCAGAAAGTCGCGTCCGGCTTCAACGACGGTCAGTTGACCGACGAGGAACGCCGCATCGCACAAGACATTTTCCTGGTGATGGTGCGCGACGCCGAAGTACGCGTTCGCGAGGCATTGTCGGCGAACCTCAAGGATTGCCCGTTCCTGTCTCACGACATCGCACGTTCACTCGCCCAGGACGTGGATTCGGTATCGCTGCCGATCCTCCAGTTCTCCGGCGTGCTGACCGACGAAGATCTGGTCGAAATCGTCCGCGAACATGGACCGAGCAAGCAGAAGGCGGTGGCAAAGCGGGCGACCGTCTCGGAAACCGTCTCCGAAGCGCTGGTCGAGTCCGGCGATGAAGACGTGGTGATCACGCTGGTCGCCAATCAAGGTGCGAAAATCCCTGAGCCGTCGCTCGAAAAGGTGCTCGATAAATTCGGTGAAAGCCAGGCTGTCAGCGACACCATGGCGGGGCGCGGCAAACTTCCGATGGGAGTCGCGGAACGTCTGGTGACGATGGTCTCGGACAAGATGCGCGACCACATCACGCAAAATACCGAACTGGCGCCCGATCAGGTCAGCGATCTGATCATGGTGACCCGCGAGAAGGCGACGCTCGGGCTGCTGTCCGGAGGGTCCGACAACGACGACGTGCGCGACCTCGTGGTGCAGCTCTATCGCAGCGAAAGGTTGACGCCTTCGATCATCCTGCGCGCCCTGTGCATGGGCGATCTGCGGTTTTTCGAGGCGGCGGTTGCGTTGCTCGCCAAGGTGCCGCTGACCAACGCCCGCGTGCTGCTGCACGACGAAGGCGAACTCGGTCTCGGATCGATCCTGCGCAAGGCGAATATCCCGCAACCCCTGTATCCGGCAATTCGCGCCGCGGTGGAAGTCGCGCACGAGACCGAATATGACGGCGGCGAAAACGACCGCGAACGTTTTCGCCGGCGCATGATCGAACGTATCCTCACCCAGATGGAAGACCCCAACGCGGGACTCGGCGAGGAGAACATCGACTACCTGCTGACCAAGCTGACGCAGATAGAGTCGGTCGCGAACCCCACCTGATCCGCGAGTTACACAAAACCTAAAGCGGTAGCCGCCGGCCTCGGTCGATCGCGGCGCGACCAAACTTGTCGCGCACGGCGTCGATCGCCGTTTCCACGTCCTTGCGGTGTTCTGAATCCGGGTCGGCGAGATCGACAGGATCGGCTTCCCCGGCGGGCGCGAACCCGGAAAGTCCGATGCCGATCAGCCGAAACCGAGTCCCATCCACTTCCTTCGCGAGCAGCCCCTGCCCCGCCTCGAAAATCGAGTCCGCGAGCAGCGTCGGATGCGCCAGCGTAACGGCCCGCGTGCGCAGGCGGAAATTCGCGGTCTTCAGCTTCAGGGTCACCGTACGCCCGCCGATTCCTTCTTTCTTGAGTCGGGCCGACACCTTTTCGCAGAGCGGCCACAGGCGGTGGCGCAGCGCCGACGGATCGGAGAGGTCCTCGGCGAATGTCGTCTCGGCGGAGAGGCTTTTACGGCCCGAGCCGCGTTCAACTCGGCGGTCGTCGACGCCATGCGAGAAGCGCGCGAGCCGCCGGCCGAGCTTGCCATACCGCCTGGTTAGCTCGTCCTCCGCGATCGCCTGAAGTTCGCCGATCCGGGTGATCCCGTCCGCCGCGAGCCGGGCCTGCATCGCGTCGCCCACGCCCCACAGGCGCGACACCGACAGAGAGGCCAGGAATTCGATCGCATCGTCTCGCCCGACCACGGAAAACCCCCGTGGCTTGTCGAGATCCGACGCAATTTTGGCGAGAAATTTGTTGTAGCTCAGCCCGATGGAGACCGTGATCCCGATTTCTTGCTCAATGCGCAGCGCCAACCCCGCCAGAGAACGCGCCGCGCTGCCGCCATGCAGCCGTTCGGTGCCGGATAGGTCGAGGAACGCCTCGTCGACCGAAATCGGTTGGACCAAGGGCGTCACGCCTTCCATGAGGTCGCGCACTTCACGTCCGACGCGGCCGTACTTTTCCATGTCGGGGCGCACCACCACCGCATCGGGGCAGGCCTTGAGCGCGCGGAACATCGGCATCGCCGAATGGACGCCGAACCGCCGCGCCCGGTAGCAGGCCGCCATCACCACGCCACGTCCGCCGCCGCCGCCGACCAGCACCGGCGCGTCGGCGAGCGCCGGATCGTCGCGCTTTTCCACCGCCGCGTAAAACGCGTCGCAGTCCAAATGCGCGATCGCCAACCGGTCAAGTTCACCATGCGCGACCAGCCGGTTGGACCCGCATCCGGAACAAGCATTCCCGGCCCCGTCAGCGACGGAAAGACAGTCTCTGCACAGCACGGCCATGCGCCGAGATTGAAGCGCGGGCGCGAGCGCGTCAACCGGAGCGGTGGGCGGGAGCGGGAATGAAAATGCCTATGCCTGCTCGAAAAACTGGTTCGCGGGGCGCGGCAGTCCGAGATTTTCGCGCATGGTTTTCCCTTCATATTCGGTGCGGAACAGGCCTCGGCGTTGCAGTTCGGGGATAACGCCTTCGATAAAATCCTCGAGCCCGCCGGGCAGATAGGGAAACATTACCGTGAACCCGTCGCTGGCCTCGGTCATCAGCCATTCTTCCATCTCATCGGCGATCGAGGTCGCCGTGCCGACCATGGCAAGCCCGGAATAACCGCCGAGCCGCTGGGCGAGCTGGCGAACGGTGAGACCTTCCTTCTCGGCGAGCAGGATGGCCCGTTCGCGCCCGCTTTTCGATGCGTTGCTTTCAGGAATCTCGGGCAACGGCCCGTCGGGATCGAAACCGGACGCATCGGACCCGAGCGCAATCGACAGCGAGGCGATGGCGCTTTCGTAGTGGACCAGCCCGTCCAGGCGGGCCCGTTTCTCGCGCGCCTCTTCCATGGTGTCGCCGACCACCATCAGGCAGCCAGGCAGGATTTTCATATGATCGCGGTCGCGCCCGACCTTCTCCATGCGGCCCTTCACATCGGCGTAGAATGCCTGCCCGGTGGGAATGTCACGCTGCGCGGTGAAAACACCCTCGGCGGTCTCGGCGGCGAGCTGGCGGCCATCTTCGGAAGCGCCGGCCTGCACGATCACCGGCCAGCCCTGCACCGGGCGCCCGATATTGAGGGGGCCGCGCACCGAGAGATAATCCCCCTTATGGTTCAGCACGTGCATCTTGTCGGGATCGAAATAGACGCCGTTTTCCACATCGCGGATGAACGCGTCGTCGGCCCAGCTATCCCACAATCCGGTCACCGCGTCGTAGAATTCACGCGCGCGGCGATAGCGCTCGGCGTGTTCGAGATGATCCTCGCGCCCGAAATTCATCGACGCGTCGGGGTTCGACGTGGTGACGATGTTCCAGCCGGCGCGCCCGCCGCTGATATGGTCGAGCGAGGAAAACCGCCGCGCCACGTGGAACGGTTCCTCATAGGTGGTCGAGCCGGTCGCGACCAGGCCGAGATGCTCCGTCGCCACCGCCAGCGCCGACAGAAGCGTCATCGGCTCGAACGAAGTCACCGTCGCGCTGCGCTTCAACGCGTCGATCGGCATGTTCAGCACCGACACGTGATCGGCCATGAAAAATGCGTCGAACCGGCCCCGTTCCAACGCCTGCGCGAAATGCTTGATGTGATCGAAATTGAAGTTCGCGTCCGCATAGGCGCCGGGATAGCGCCATGCGCCGGTATGAATGCTGATCGGGCGCATGAAGGCGCCGAGCCGTAATTGTCGTCTCCCGCTCATGACGATCTTTTCCTTTTACAAGGTCCCAAGGCGAAAACAGTGCCACAAAAAATACCGGCGCGCGACGATGGTCTCGCCGCGCGCCGACATTCTCCGGTGGTCCACACCGCGCGTTTTATGCGCGGTGATTCCCTTTACTATTTACTCCAATCGCGCAGCGAACTCGCTTTTACCCGCTTCAATTCGCTTAAATAGGCTTCGAAGACCGCGCTTCCCGGAAGGCCCTTCGCGTCCTGACGCTTGGCCCATTGCCGAGCAATATTGGGCATGGTGTTGGCCCAGCGCACGCGTTCCTTTTTCGACATCGCGTTGAACTTCACGCCTTTTTTCTTCATGATCTTGGCGAATTTCGCGACCTTTTTCTTGTCGACCGCGATCTGCCAATGGGGCCAGTTGTTCGCCACGTCGCGGAAAATATCCTGGACGTAACGGGGGAAACTGTTCCAGGTCTTGGTGTTCACCGTCATCGCGGTGCCCGTGCTGACGCCGAAACTCATCTTCGTGTAGATTTTCGCCGCTTCGTAGGTCTTGAATGGGAAGGCTAAATTGATCGGAATCGGATAGCCTTCATAAACGCCGGAACGGATGCTGGTGTAGGATTCGACCATCGAGGACGTCACCGTCACCGCACCGATGCCCCGGAAGAACTGGCCCAGCACGCCGCTGACGCCGATCTTGCGGCCCTTGAGATCGTCGAGCGATTTCACCGGGAAGGTGGTGAACAGATCGTACATGCCCGAGACGCCGCTGATCAGGAAGATTTGGCCGTTCTTGGTGTAGCTGTCGTTCATCGTCGGCACCATCTTGCGGATGTTGGCGTCGATCTCCGCGATCTGCTCGCTGTTTTCGCCGCTGAACGGAACCATGGTGGCGTATTGTTCGAGGGGCAGCTTGGATTCCTCGAAGTTCTTCACCATGAGGCCCACCTGGGCGATGTTTTCCTCGACCGCCTCGAACTGCTCATATGCCTTGGCCACGGCCTGGGCGTAGGCGCGAATCCACTTGATCTTGAAATCCTTGCCGGTAGCGGCGAGCCGCTTGTTGACCTCGGGGATGAACTTCTTGGTGGTCACGGAAACGTAGGTCACGACGCCGGGCGCCGGCGCGGTGACAATAAGCTTGATTTCTTTTGCCGCGACGCTCGGCGCCCAGGCGGCGAGCGTCAAGGCGACGGGAATGGTGACAGCGATGTTTTTGACGGGTTTGTGCATCATTTTCTCCCTTTGATTTACACGGCAAACCGCTTTTCTTTTCCGGGCTCCTTCTCACGGGATACTCCAGCAGCCGCATCGTGTTCCAATGCGAGCCCGAGCGCAACCCGTTCCGCGATTTGGAATTTTGGATTCGGGTCGTTAGAATGCTCACCGATTCCCGCCGCGCCGACAGGGCGCGGGAATAAAACAAGCGGGAGCACGCCGGGCTGGATACCCGCCTGGCAACAGGGAGATTGCGATGTTGAGACCGGTCCAGGGCGGACCCGGTGGCGGTTCACCCGGACAGCCGCCTCGAACGCGTTATGATGCTGACGGCTATTTGGGTAGTATTTTTCGTCGCGCCACATTTCAATTTTGCGTGATCGACTTCCGGCGGGGCAAAGCCCATGTCCGGTGACGAACCACGCCGCCCCGATTCGGGAACGAACAGCAATCCGGTGGGCAGAGCGTTCAACGTTCTCGTCTCCGCTTTTAACGGCATAGGCACCGTCTGGATTTTCGCGATCATGGTGCTGATCAACCTCGATGTCTTCTCGCGTTTCCTGTTCAACGCGCCGGTCAAGGGCGTGCCGCTGGCGGTGACCATGTCGATCATCGCCATCGTCTTCCTACAGTTGAGCGACGCGCTGCGCGTCGGACGCCTCACGCGGTCGGACGTGATGATCGGACGTCTGCTTACGCGCCGCCCCACGGTCGGCCATGTGCTGCAATTGATATACAACGCGCTCGGCGTGTTTTTGATGGCGGTTATCTTCTGGTACACCGTGCCGTTTCTTTTGAAGGCTTGGGCCTCACAGTCCTATGCCGGTAACGAGGGTGAATTTACCGTGCCGGAATGGCCGGTGAAGCTGGTCATCCTGATCGGCTCGTCCGTTTGCTGCATCCAGTTCATCCGGCATGTCTGGCAGGACATCCGATACCTGCGCGGCTATCGCGACAGCGACCATATGGGCGCGGGAGGCGGTCGCTATGAGTGACGTAGAAATTGGACTCGTATCGGTCCTGTTCGTTCTTATCACCGTCTATATCGGTGTCCATGTCGGCGTCGCGCTGTCGCTGATTTCTTTCTTCGGCGTGTGGCTCATCCAGGGCGATTGGGCGGTCGCGGGCAAGCTATTGTCGCTGGCCGCCGCGGAAAGCCTGCAGCGATATGAATTCGGCGTCATTCCCCTGTTCGTGCTGATGGGGCTGTTCGTCAGCGTTTCGGATATCGGCAGAGACACCTATGACGTCGCGAACCATATTTTTCGCAGGGTAAAAGGTGGTCTCGGCACCGCGACGGTCGCCGCCAACGCGGTCTTCGCCGCGGTAACCGGCACGTCGATCGCGTCGGCCTCGGTGTTCACCAAGGTGGCCGTGCCCGAAATGCTGCGGCTCGGCTATCGGCCGCGTTTCGCCGTTGGTGTTGTCGCGGGCTCCTCCGTGCTGGGTATGCTGATCCCCCCTTCCCTGTTGCTTATCCTGTTCGGTATCCTCGCCGAAATCTCGATCGGCGATCTGTTCATCGCCGGCATACTTCCCGGCCTCCTGCTCTCGGTGGCCTTCGCCGCGCTGATCTCGGTGATGGCCAATCGCTGGCCGGATTACGTACAGCCCGACATGGAAGAGCGGATGGCCGAGGCGGGCCATTCGGAAATGAGCTGGATTACGATTTTCCTGAAGCTGCTTCCCATCATCCTTCTTGTGGTCCTGGTGCTGGGCGGCATCTATGGCGGGGTGTTTACCGCGACCGAAGCGGGTGGCGTCGGCGCGCTGGGCGGATTTATTCTGGCCCTGGTGCGACGCAAGCTCTCGATTTCCAACCTGTGGCGTGTGCTGGTCGAGACCGGCCATGTCACCGCCGCCATCTGTTTCCTGCTGATATCGGCGCATCTTTATGGCCGCATGATCACCATCAGCGGCATCCCGACGGAGATGGAGACCTTCATCGAAGCCGCGGGTCTCAGCTTCGCCGTGCTGATGGCGATCTATATCGTGATCCTGGTGATATTAGGGACCATCATGTCGGCAGGCGAAATCATGCTGATCATGGTGCCGCTGGTCGTGCCGGCGATGACGCTCTTCGAAGAAGTCGACCTCGTCTGGCTCGGCATCGTCACGGTGATCGGCGTAGAGATCGGATTGCTGACGCCACCATTGGGACTTGCCTGTTTCATCATTCACAACAACCTTCAGGACAAGCGCATTTCCATCAACGATATCTTCATCGGCGCGGCGCCGTTCGCGCTGACCATGCTGCTTGTGCTGATCCTGGTTGCCGTCTTTCCGCAGATCGCCCTGTTCCTGGTGTACTAATGCGATCCGAGATCGCCGGGCCATGATCGACAAGACCGCCGCAACCGTGGAGGATGCCGTCGCCGATGTGGCGGACGGCGATACCGTGCTGATCAGCGGTTTCGGCGAAGCGGGCTGTCCAACCGAGCTGATCCACGGGCTGATCGACCACGGCGCGCGCGATCTCACGCTGGTCAACAACAATGCCGGCAACGGCCATGTCGGGCTCGCGGCGTTGCTGGAATCCGGCCACGTGCGCAAGATGATCTGCTCGTATCCCAGATCGTCCCATTCCGTGGTGTTCGAAGAACTCTATCGCGCCGGCAAGATCGAGCTGGAGACCGTACCGCAGGGCACGATGGCCGAGCGGCTGCGCGCCGCCGGCGCCGGCATCGGGGGGTTCTATACGCCGACCTCGGTGGGCACGCCGCTTGCGGAAGGCAAGGAAGCGCGGACCATCGAAGGCCGCGATTACGTGCTGGAACTGCCGCTGCGGGCGGAGATCGCGCTGATCAAGGCGGAGACCGCCGACCGCTGGGGTAACCTCACCTATCGCTTCGCCGCCCGCAATTTCGCGCCGATCATGTGCATGGCCGCCGAAACCACGATCGTGCAGGCGAAGCGCATCGTGGAGCTCGGCGAGATCGACCCCGAGACCGTCGTGACGCCGAGCATCTTCGTCGATCGCGTGGTCGAGGTCGCGGCGCCCATGAGCGAGCGCGACGCGATCCTGGCGGGGGAAACTTATCCATGAGCGGGCCGCTCAGCCGAGATCAGATCGCCTGGCGGGTCGCCCAGGACATCGAGGAAGGCGCTTATGTCAATCTCGGCATCGGCCAGCCCGAGCGCGTCGCGAACCACGTGCCGGCGGGCCGCGAAATCGTCTTCCACAGCGAAAACGGCATTCTCGGCATGGGTCCCGAGCCAGCTCCCGAGGATATCGACGAGGAGCTGATTAACGCCGGCAAAAAACCGATCACGCTGGTGCCGGGCGGGTCGTTTTTCCATCACGCCGATTCGTTCGGGATGATCCGGGGCGGATATATCGATATCTGCGTGCTGGGCGCGTTTCAGGTCGCGGCCAACGGCGACCTGGCGAATTGGTCGACGGGCAAACCCGGCGCGGTGCCCGCGGTGGGCGGCGCCATGGATCTCGCGGTCGGCGCGCGTCGGGTTTTCGTAATGACCGATCACAACACCAAGGACGGCGCGCCCAAACTGGTCGAGCGCTGCACCTATCCGTTGACCGGAATCGGCGTGGTGACGACGGTCTATTCCGATCTCGCCGTGATCGACGTGACCAGCCAGGGTTTCGTGATCCGTGAAATGGTCGAGGGACTGACACTTGATGAGCTCCAGGAAAAGACCGGCGCGCCGGTCCGGCTGGCCAATGACTGGCGCCGCATCGCCACGCCGGTTCCCGGTTGACCCTGGTCCCGTCGCGGACCACATGATATTGAGCAGGCGCAGGTCGGGAGCGTGAAGACCGTGCATCGAACGAGCATCAGACTAGGAGTGGGACCGCTCGCGGGGCTGGCGTTGCTGCTCCTGTCCTCCTGCTCGCCGACCGTGCCGGAAAAAAAGACCTATACACCCGCCGCAGCAAGCGAGAGACTTACGGGCTGGCTGCTGGTGGCGAGCCCGACCATGCCCGATCCGCGTTTCGCCAAGACGGTTATTTTCGTGGTCCGCCACAACGGAAACGGCGCCATGGGGCTGGTGGTAAACCGGCCCATCGCCATGAGCCCGCCGGCCAAGTTGCGCAAGCGCGCGGTACCGGGCGTAGCGGGCCCGGTAATCGGCCGTCAAATCCGCGTTCACTATGGCGGCCCGGTGCAGCCGACAAGAGGGTTCGTGCTGCACTCCAGCGATTACGCCCAGGACGGCACGGTGCCGATCACCAAGACGGTATCAATGACGGCAAACCGCGAAATCCTGAAAGCGATCACGACCGGGGACGGGCCGAGGCGCGGCTTCATTGCGATGGGCTACGCCGGCTGGTCCGCGGGCCAGTTGGAGAGCGAAATCCGCCGCCGCGACTGGGTGGTCGTAAGTTCGGACGCCGGGCTGGTCTTCGACCGGGACGCGCGATCGAAATGGCGGCGCGCCATGGATCGGCGCGGCGTCGATCTGTAGTCCCGCCGGGACGCAAAAAACCAAACTCTGAACGACAACTCGCTTGACCCAGGTTAAGGGTCACGGCGCGGCGACACACGATACTATCCCCTCATCGAATGGGAGGGGTTCGCATGCCGGAGAATACCAGATCGACAGCCGCGCGCCGGGGTGACCGGCTGCTGCGCGAACATGTTCACGATCCCTATAAGACCCGCCTCAAGCTCACCGAACCGACCACGTGCCCGGATTGCGGCGCCGTCTATCGCAAGGGCAGATGGTGCTGGGAAGAGGCCCCGCCGGACGCCGATGCGGTGCGCTGCCAGGCCTGCCACCGCATCCATGACCGTTACCCCGCGGGCGAGGTGACGCTCGGCGGCGCTTTCCTCGCCGGCCACGCCACGGAAATCATGGCCATCATCCGCAAACAGGATGCGCTGGAAAAGGCCGAGCATCCGTTGCATAGGGTCATGGACATCGAGGAGGCCGACGGCGCCATCCGGGTGACCACCACCGACATCCATACGCCACGCCGCATTGGCGAGGCGGTCGCGGGCGCCTTCGACGGCAATCTCGAATTCCACTATGACGAGGAAAGCTATTTCATCCGCGTCCGCTGGACCCGCGACGACTGACCGTCCCGCGCCGCGTGGCCTTGAAATGTTCGACCTTCGTTCCTATATCTGATGTGCGATAGAGGCGCCGAGGGCGCACAGCAAACCAATAAAAACAAGCGGGAGGGCGGCGTTCGCAAGCGCCCGTAAATCGCGTTGCCGCAACAGGAACGGTGTAGGATGTTGAAAACTCAGAGTAATCCGGCTGGAAACGAGCTTTCACGCTATATGCGGGAGGCCCATGAATACCCGCTGCTCGACGCCGAGACGGAATGGCGCCTGGCGCGGCGTTGGCGCGACCACGGCGACCAGGCCGCCGCCGACCGATTGGCGCATGCCTATCTGCGCCTGGTGGTGAAAATCGCCCGGGGTTTCTCCGGCTATAATGCGCCGCTGGCGGATCTGATTTCGGAAGGCAATGTCGGGCTGATGCAGGCGATTCACCGTTTAGACCCGGATCAAGGCTTCCGGCTGTCGACCTATGCCCCGTGGTGGATCCGCGCCGCGATCCAGGATTACGTGCTGCGCTCGGCTTCGCTGGTGCGCATGGGCACCACGGCGGCCCAGAAGAAACTGTTTTTCAATCTCAGGCGCATGAAGGCGGCGCGCCGAGAGCTTTCCGACGGCGATTTGGCGCCGGAAACGATCACCGAGATCGCCGAGACGTTGAAGGTCCCCGAAAACGAGGTCATTGAGATGAATCGGCGCCTCATCGGCGGCACCCATTCGCTGAATGCGCCGTCGAACGCGGAGTCCGAGAGCGAATTTCAGGACCTGCTGGTCGACGAAGCGGATGATCCGGAACAGCTGGTCGCCGAAGCAGAGGAGCGGACCGAGCGTCGCCGATTGATGAGCAAGGCGCTCGGCGTCCTCAACGACCGCGAGCGGCGAATTCTCACCGAACGCCGGCTCAGCGACGATCCGCCGACGCTGGAAGCGTTGGGCGACCACTACGGCATATCGCGGGAACGCGTGCGGCAGATCGAGGTGCGGGCTTTCGAAAAGCTACAAAAGGCGGTATTGAGCGACGCTTGGCCCACGATCCCGGTGGTCGATCAGCCCCACTGACCTAAACCGAAAGCGGCCCCCCGAAGGGCCGCTTTTTTTTATCTCAATTCCGGAATGAATCTTCTTGGCGGATCGCGCTGGGCAATCAACCGCGGCGCCATGTCTCCGTCGATTTGCATTTGCGGCAAACACGTTCGCCGGCCCATTCGCTCTCGAACGGCTTGTGGCACATCAAGCAGGCCCGTGATTTGGGATCCGTTTTCACCGGCTCCTTGGTGATTTCCTTATATTGCGGTCGTTCCATCCTTTGCGTCCTCCTCTTATCGAGCGTGGGCGCCGCGAGCCGGTTCCCAAATTTCAACGAACACACCATGGGCCCACCGAGGTAGCGCCGCGCGCTACCCGGTATTCCCCCAGAACGTTCCGTCCAAAAATAAAGTTGCGCCGATCCCTACCGTATCGCCAACATCGCCCGGTTTCCCGGCTTTTCGCGTGTCGCCACCGTTATCGAGCGCGGTTCCGTTTTCCGGCTCCCGCGCCACGCCCCCTATACGGTGGCAAGGATGGTTCCCTTTTTCGCCCGTTAGTGCATTGTTATTTAGATGAATTTTATACAATATTTCGATATCTAATTTCAAGCGCAATCGTACATACGTCCAGGCTCGCGAAATCCGCGCAGCACATGGAATAATCGCCGATTTCAGGGGTTTTCCGCCCCGGTGACAGGACTAATCCGAAGCCGGAACGGTCGTCGGGCGGATATCAACGGTCGTCGGGCGGATATCAAAAGACGGCGTTGAGCCGGAAAAAAAACCGCCCTGCATTATCGCCTTCCGATTCAACGGGTCTGGTTAGCGGAAACGCCCACTCGGCCGTCGCGGAAACCCTGGCTGAGACATCGAGTGACAGCCCCAACCCGGTAGAGGCGACGGAGTCACGGTTCGAATTCTCGTCCCACACCGCACCCAGTTCATAAAACGAAAATACGCGAAAGGTTTTGAATAACGGGTGGTCGGTCTCGCCGTTATACCTCAACTCGATCGCGCCGGCGGTGCCGTTATAGGACGAAATTTCAGACGGGCCATAGGCCCGCCCATACAAACCGCCGCCGACCGAGAACTCTTCCGACGACAACAGAACATTGGGTGTAATCTGCCCGCTCGATGCGAGGTAGACGGACCAGTTCTCGATTATCGGTTGATCACGCCAGTAACCGGCGGTGAGTTTTATGTAATCACCACGCCCGCCATCATTGGAAAGATTGTCCGATCCGGGCGATTTGGCTTCCAGGAAATCGAATCCCTTGCTGACGCCTAAATTTGTGAAATTCCAGGCTTTCAAGCCGTCGAGAAATGAGTATTCGGTTTCAATTCTCAGGGAACGCACGCGGTCGTTCGTTGCCGAGTCGGGCTCGGTGAGTTTCGAATTCAAATAGTCGAACCGGGCGGTGGCCGTCCATACGGATTCGCGCCCGAGGATAATCGGATGGCTAAGGCTCAAGGAAACATGAGTTCCCTTGCCCTCGAGTCTTGTAAGGTTGGATTCCGATACGGTGTCGATTTCGCTGCGCCATACGGACAAGCCCAAACGGGTGCCCTCGTCGCCGATCGGCTGATCGTGGAACAGCTCAGCAAAAATCAGCTCATCGGGATCGTCCGGAACGGAAAATGCCTTGAACCGGGTGTTTTCGAACATTCCCAATGAGGAATGAAGGCTCACGCCGGCATAACTCTGTAGCGGTCCGACGGCGCGCGAACCACGATTATCGAGCCCCATGAAACCCTCGGCCGGATCATAATCGAGTTTGACGATGAGTTCGAAGGCCCCGTCGGCACCCTTAATTTCACGGAGTTTGGGTTCAGCGGTGAATCCCGGGAGCTGGTTGAACAGCAGAACATAACGTTCGAGAGTGGAGAGGGTGAGCGGCCGCTCGGCGGATATATTCCTTCCGTATGCATTAAGAAGAGACCGCCGCTTGGGAACTTCGCCCGCCAGGGTCACTTTGTCGACAAAGCCTTCGATAATTTTGATCCGAAGAATGCCGAGATCCACAACCTGCTGCGGCGTAATGGCCCGGGAGAGCATATATCCGTCTCGCCGGTATTTCTTGGTTATCGCGGCGAGGATTTTAGCGATATCCGAGGATTTGATTTCTACGCCCAGGTAATCCTCATAAAGCGGCGCCAGTTCTTCCAATTTATAGACGGTCGCCCCGGATAGAGAGACCCCCGTCAATGTGATGGCCTTTTCCGGCCTTTTCTCGGGTGCTCTTTCCGGCGCCGGAGGCGCGATGGGCTTCAGCGGAGTCGTGGGTTTGGCGGGAACCTGTAATCGTTTTTCCACCTGACCTGGTTCGGCGGAGCCGGCCGCGCCGTACGCCATTGAAGAATAAAGAATGTGGGACGTCGCCAGAAATATTAAGAGGGATCCCAATACCTGCCGACTGGAGAGAGTCGCCGAGGGCATGGAAAAACGCAAAGCCCGGCCGGCCGGTAAATCGACATTCACCCGTTCAACTGGCATAGCTAAATGCCCACGATTTATTGATCGTGAGTTTTTGATGGGCGAATTCCTTCCTAGAAGCCCAGTTTTGCAGTTCAAATCAGATTTCGGCTTTGATTGATTAAGAATTCGTTAAACATGGTTTTATCAATAACCGCATTGATCAGATTGGATTTAAATACAATTTTATTAAATCTAATTTCAAATTTAGATTAAGTTTATTAAGTATAATTAAAGCATTCGATTCATTAATAAAATAATAATTTTCTTATTCTAAAATACCCGTCGAGTTAAGGGATATGTTCATCGCGTTTTAATGTCTCAAGGAGAGACACATGCTCATCGGTTTTAGCCAGACGATCGCCTCCATGCGAGTACCGTATATGACAAGCCTCGGCCGAGCATCGGCCCATGCTTTGGCGCTCGCCGTCCTCACGATTCTTCTCAGCCATAATCCGGTGCTGGCCAATGGTGCGACCGGGTGGACGGTTTCACTTCTGTCCGGTCCGGTCGAGGCCAGACTAGGTAATTCCGCGTGGGTGCGGATTAAGGTAGGGGCTCAAATCCCACCTGGCAGCGTGGTGAGGACGCGTGGCAAGGGCCGTGTCACGCTGAAAAAAAGTGGCGATGTCGTGGCGGTTTCCCCCGGTAGCGAATTCAAGATTCCCGCCGGCGACGTGGGCGCCAAATCCAACGGGATCGTCCAAAAATTGGGCACTCTGCTTTTCAAGATCGTCACGAGGCCCGAAAAGCCCTTCAAGGTTGATACGCCGTATATGGCGGCCGTGATCAAAGGGACCACCTTTACGGTCTCGGTGGACAACCAGGGTACGGCGCTTCACGTAACAAAAGGCGCCGTCGAGGTCAAATCGGCCTTTACGGGCAAGACGGTTCTCGTCCGACCGGGACAGACCGCAACCGTTTCTCCGCGACCCGGCACGGACCTCAAGCTTCTCAACGGTCCTTCCGGTGGAGAGTCCAACGGGGAACAGAAGTCCCAGGAAGGTCGCGACCGTTCGGGTAATTCGGTTGTCATCGACAAGCCATTGGGCGCCGGAAAACTTAATTTCGGCGCGCTCACGAAGGGGCTGGTGGGCCCGGATAACGCAAATAGCCGAGGTGGATTCGCAAAATCCGACGGCTCGGATCGCGGCATAGGCGGATCCGTACGCTCGGCCGTAAAGGGCGCCAAGGGCCGAGGCAACAACAAGGCCAAGACGGCAAAGAATAATGGCAGCAGCGGCGGCAGCAGTGGCGGCAGCAGCGGCGGCAGCAGTGGCGGCAGCAGCAGTGGCGGCAGCAGTGGCGGCAGCGGCGGCAGCAGCGGCGGCAAGAAAAAATAGGGGTAATCGGTGGCGGCCTGGAATGGCCGCCGCCACCACCCGACCACGCCACGACCGTCAACCAACGATTTCCAAGCGACTCGTAAAAATCGGAAAAATCGACCGACCCGGCCAAGCCCAAAGAAATGATATATTTCAATGACGAAATTGAAATCCCGCCTTCCCTATCTGATCCTTTTCTTCTGCCTGGCCGGCGCATATCTGCTCGACGGGTTTCTGCCCCTCGAACATGCCCTGATGGATCTCCGGTCCCATTTCTTCCAGAAGGAAGCGAGCGGCGAGACGGTTATCGTGGAGATCGATCCTCGCAGCCTGCGCGAACTCGACGTGTGGCCCTGGCCCCGGCGGCATCACGCCCAGGTGCTGGAACGGCTGCTGGAGGCGGGCGCCCGCCAGATCGCCGTCGATATCGATTTCAGTTCACGTTCCAACCCGGTCGACGACCGGCGCCTCGCCGAGGTCCTGGAAAAGAGCCAGAACCGTGTGGTGCTTCCCGTATTCAGGCAGTTGGTCGTGCTCAGCGGCGGTGAACAGGAACTGATCTACACGGCGCCTTTAGAAGAATTCGAGAGGCATGTACGGCTCGCCGCGGTCGATATCCGGCTTGGACCGGATGGTTTGGTGCGGCGATACAACTCCTTTACCCGATGGAAAGACCGTTACATCGATAGCCTCGGGGCGATCATGGCGGGCGTGACCTCGGCGGACGAGGCCACCAACACGCCGGGCACCTTCTATGTCGACTTCGGCATCAGGCCGGAAACGGTGCCTCGGCTTTCCTTTGTCGATGTCCTGCACGGCCGGTTCAACCCGCAGGCGGTGGCCGGCAAGACCATCATCATCGGCGCCGCCGCGGTCGAACTGGGCGATCACGTCGCGGTTCCTATTCACCGGATTTTGCCCGGCCCCGTCATGCAGGTGCTGGCGTCCGAATCCCTGATCCAGGGCCGCGCCGTCCTGCGCAGCGCGGAACTGCCGATTCTCGCGATAACGCTATTAATCACACTGCTGTTCGGACCGCGCCTCTCGACCATCGGATGGCGACGGGGCGGTATAGAGACATTGTTAGTTGCGCTGATCGGCCCGGCGACGTCTTACGTCGTTTTTATGGTTTATCCGCTGAGCGTCGATACGGCGCCGTTGATCCTGGCGCCGCTTCTGTCGTTCATTCTGAGCCAGTTAATGACCATCGACCGGCAGGCGGTCTGGCTATTCAAAAACCAGATGGCGGAAATGCATCGGCGGGAAATGATGTCGTCCGTGATCAACGACAGTTTCGACGGAATCATGATCACCGACCATTTCGGCAACGTGAAAATGTTCAATCCCATGGCGACGCAGCTCCTCGGGTTCGAACCGCATGAGGTCGAGGGAAGCAAGATCGATACCCTGATCCCCTTGCCCGGGCCGGTGGCCGCTTTATACAACGAGGACAGGGAGGCGACGGGCGACGGCGTTCGGGTCGACGTGGTCGGACCTTTGGACCTGACCCTGAAGCATAAGGACGGCACCGAGTTGGACACGGAACTGATCGTCAGCTCCTCGAAACTCCGTATCCAGAATCATCCGCTGGAACGCCGTACCCATGACCGAGATATGTATATTTATACGTTCCGGGACCTTTCCGAACGGCAGCGCGCCAGAACGGCGATCGCGGCCAAGGAACAGGCGGAACTGGCCAACCGGGCGAAGACCGAATTCCTGGCGAATATGAGTCACGAATTGCGGACGCCGCTCAACGCCGTCATCGGGTTCTCCGACCTGATGAAGACCGAGGTATACGGGCCGCTGGGCGCGGACCAATACAAGACCTTTACCAACGACATCAATTCCAGCGCCCACCACCTGCTCGAAGTGATCAACGACATTCTCGACATGTCGAAGATCGAGGCCGGCGAAATGACCTTGAACGAGGAGGAATTCGATCTCGAGGCGACGATCCTTGCGAGCATCCGCCTGCTTAACGAGCGCGTTCAGAAAGGCGGCCTGACCTTGTCTTTCGAACGTCCTCCTGAGTCGCCGAGAATTGTGGGCGATCCCCGTCTTACCAAGCAAATACTGCTTAACCTGCTATCGAACGCGGTCAAATTCACGCCGAAGGACGGTCGCATCGAGGTCCGGGTCGATATGGAGAACGATGGCGGGCTCGCCATCACCATCATCGATTCAGGCATCGGCATCTCCAACGAAGACCAGGAGAAGATCCTTCAGCCGTTTCAGCAGGCCGATAACTCCTTCACGCGCAATTTCGAGGGCACCGGTCTGGGCTTGTCGCTCGTGCAGTCGATGATCCAATTACACGGTGGGACGTTCCGCTTTAAGAGCGAGCTTGACGTCGGCACCACCGTGACCGCGGTATTCCCGCCCGAACGCGTAAAATCTGTGTCGAATGTGACCCGCCTGAACGCCATGGGCCTGGTCGACGCCGGTTGACCGCCCGACGGCGCTCTCGAAATCAGTCGAGGTTCGCTGTCATCTCCCGGATCCAGCTTTCGTCGGCATCGAGCGTATCAAGCTCGCGGCGCGCGTCTTCCGTGGTCTGTTTTACCGATCCGATCACCCCCGGCGCTTCGCCCGCCGACGGCTGGCAGCACGCTTCCAGCCTGATATTGCTGGGGTCGTAGAAATAGATCGACTGCAACCCCGGCAGGATATCGATCGGGCCATCGAATTCGACGCCATGTTCGGCCAGACGCGCCTGAATCTCGGCGAACCTCTCGACGGTGACGGTGAAGGCGACATGCTGCATGCCGCCGATATCGTCGCGATCGACCTGACTCTGGGCGTCCTTCGGAATTTCGAAGAAGGCCAGCAGGCTATCGTTTCCCATATCGAAGAAATAATGGCGGATTTCCTCGTATCGCGGATTGCCGCGATTGCCCGGCCCGGTGCCGACGCCCGGCGGCACGGTCATCGCGTGAACCAACGGCATGCCGACGATCCGGACATAGAATTCGGTGGTCGCCTTCATTTCCTCGGTGGTCAGGGCAAGGTGATGCACCCCGCGGGTGACAACCTTTCCGGCGGCGGTATCGGTGCGATCAAGCGTCTTGGAATCGGCCATGATTATTCTCCTTGTTCCACAAGGCGCGGTGATAGCCAAAAGTTTAGCCCACATTGCCGATGGCCGCCACGCCCCCTCGACGAATCGCGGCGGCTGTACTAGATTCTCCCTCATGACCGAACACGCCAGGGATTTCATGACCGCCTTCGAGGATCGCACAGCCGGCATCCTCGACGCCTGCACGCGCTGCGGCAAATGCGTGGACGTGTGCCCGATGCCCGACGCCATCGGCATGGACGCGACCGATTCCGAAGCCATCGCCTCGGGCGTGCTCGATATATTGCGCACTGGCGCCGGGCCGGAAATTTCAGCGCGATGGGTGGCCGCCTGCACCGGCAGCGGCCATTGCATTCAGGCCTGTGAACACGGCATCAACCCGCGATTCATGCTGGCCGCCGCGCGGGCCGCGCTGCGGCGCGAAGGCGCGGCGACGGCAAGCGCGGTAACAGACGACAGCGGCCAGCAATTTCGCGTCATGAGCCGCGCCGTGCGGGTGCTCTCACAATTGCAGCTTCCGCCCGACGTGCTGCAGCGGCTCGGCCAGATTCGCGGCTCTGGCGGAGAGAGAGCGGACGAGCCGGAAAACCCCGATATCATTCTCTACACCGGCTGCAACGTCCTCAAGACGCCGTATATCGTTCTTCTGTGTCTCGATATCCTGGACGCGCTGGGGGCGAGCTATCGGGTCGTGGGCGGGCCGGCATATTGCTGCGGCGTGTTGCAGTTCGGGGCCGGCGACCTCGAAGGGTTCGGCCGCCTCGCCGGCAAGACCATGGACAAGCTCGCCGAAACCAATGTCCCCAAGGTGCTGGCCTGGTGCCCAAGCTGCCAGGTCCATCTCGGCGAGGCGGCGATGGATACGATTTCGGACGACGACACCGCGCCGTTCGACATGTCGCCCTTCATCATCCATCTCGCGGGCCGGCTGGACGAGCTTCGCCCGATGATGACGCGGCGCGTGGAAAAGCGCATCGGGCTGCACGAGCATCCCGGCGTGGCCGGCATCACCGAAGCCGCGCTTGCCCTGCTGGAAGCGGTCCCCGGGCTCGAAATCGTCGATCTTGAACAGCCGCGCATCGGCTATATGTGCAACAGGATCAACGCCGTCCCGGAATACAAGCGCGACTACCACGCCGAACAGCTCGCCGCCGCCGAGGCCGCCGGCGTCGATGCGCTGGTCGGCATCTATCATGTCTGTCACCGCGAGTTGTGCTCTCACGAGCGCGACTGGCCGTTCGAAATCGTGAACTTCATGGAGCTGATCGGCGAGAGCATGGGGATCGAGCGCCCCGATCTATTCAAGCGGCTGAAGATCATGCAGGACGTGGAGACCATCATCGCCGATTCCGCCGACATGATCGCGCTGCACGACATGGACCCCGACAACGTCCGCGAAATCCTGCTAAAGGCCATGCTGGGCGAACAGCCACTGCCGCTGGGCCGCGCCCGCGCGCCGGCCTGAATTATCCCCGCTCCTCGCCGATTTTAAAATCAAGCTCAAGGTCTTCGAGGAAGGCTGGCTGAAGAAGGCTAAAAAAGCCGGCGTCGACGGAACCGCGGCGTTGGCCTATTTCCGCGACCAGGTCGCGAATTTCAAGCCTTAAGAGATCGGCCCGACGGATCGCCGGCGCGCCCCGCGCGCGCCGGCACCGGCCGGGCGCCCGGGGGGAACAAAAACAATGGTCGATGACGTCGGGGAGCCGGTGAGCCACGACGGTTCGGCGCGCGTGGTCCGCGCGCTGGACCTTTCGCTCGGCGTGGTGCTCTCGATACTCGTATTTTTCATGATGTGCCTGACGTTCGTCGATGTGTCCGGCCGCCAGGCGTTCGACGCGCCGGTGCCGGGCGGCTACGAGATGACCCAGATGGCCATGGGGCTGGTCGTCTATATCGGGCTGCCCGTCGTCTGCGCCCGGCGCGAGCACATTACGATCGGATTGCTGGATTATCTGTTTCGCGGCACGGTCAAGCGGGTGCAGCAAACCACCATCAACCTGTTGCTGGGCGCGATGACGGTGGTATGGGCGTACGAGGTGTGGCTGCAGGCCGGCAAACTCGCGGCCAGCGGCGAGATATTGATGTATCTGCGTCTGCCGGTGGCGCCGGTGGTCTATGTCATGGCCGTGCTGACCCTGGTCGCCGCGTTCTTTCTGTTCCTGATGGCCTGGCTGGTGGCGCGCGGCAAGGCGCCGCCGTCGCCGCAACTGGGTCTGCAATAGACCATGGAGGTCGTCGGCATAGGCTTCCTCGCGCTGTTCGCGCTGCTGTTCCTGCAGGTGCCGATCGCGTTCGGCATGGCGATCGTCGGCACCATCGGCTTCGCCTATTATATCGGTATCGGACCCGCCTTCCGGTCGATCGGCTCGACCGCCACCGACATGGTCATGGTGTACGAATTCTCGGTGCTGCCGCTGTTCGTGCTGATGGGCAACTTCGTGGCCCGCTCCGGCATCTCGCACGATCTCTACGTAGCTTCGCACGCCTGGCTCGGCCATCGCCGCGGCGGGCTCGCCATGGCGACCGTGGTGGCGTGCGGCGGCTTCTCGGCCGTGTGCGGCTCCAGCCTGGCGACGGTCGCCACCATGTCGCGGGTTGCGATGCCGTCGATGCGCCGGTTCCACTATGCCGAAAGCCTCGCCGCCGGATCGATCGCCGCCGGCGGCACGCTCGGCATTCTGATCCCGCCGTCGATCGCGCTGGTGTTCTACGGCATCATGACCGAGACCGACATCGGCAAACTGTTCGCCGCCGGCATCGTGCCGGGAATTATCGGCATCGTGTGCTACGCCGCCGCGGTCGGCATCATGACCCGCATCAACCCGTCGCTCGGCCCGCCAGGCGACCCGCTGCCGTGGCGCGAACGGTTCCGTTCCCTGAACGGCGTGTGGGGCATGCTGATTCTGTTCGTGATCGTGATGGGCGGCATTTATGGCGGGTTCTTCACACCCACCGAGGCGGCCGGCGTCGGCGCCACGGGCGCGTTCTTCATCGCGCTGGCGCGCGGGCGGCTGACCCTGCGCACCACCTGGGACGCGCTGGCCGAGACCGGACGGACGACGGCGATGCTGCTGACCTTGTTGATCGGCTCACTGCTGTTCGCCAACTTCATCAATGTCGCGCGTCTGCCCAACGAGATCGCCGACTGGCTGACGGCGATCGATGTGGCGCCGATCATGGTGGTTGTCCTGTGCGTGGGGATCTATGTGCTGCTGGGGTGCATCCTCGAAAGCATCTCGATGCTGCTGCTGACGGTGCCGGTGTTCTATCCGGTCATGCAGGCGCTGGGCTTCGACCTGGTCTGGTTCGGCATTGTCGTCGTCGTGGTGATCGAGATCAGCCTGATCACGCCGCCCATCGGGCTCAACGTATTCGTGCTCAACGCGCTGCTGCCCGAGGTCGAGCTCACCACCATCTTCCGCGGCGTATTGCCGTTCATCGCCGCCGATATCGTCCGCATCGCGCTGATCATCCTTTTCCCAAGCATCGCGCTGTTCCTGCCACGCATGATGAATTGAGGGGGAGCGCCCCGAGAACTCGTTGTTGGCGGTGGGTCAACCACAGAGGCGCGGAGACACAGAGGACAAACAAAAACATGTTGTTGTTTTTTTCTCAGTGTCTCTGCGCCTCTGTGGTGAAAAATCGTTCGTATTGTGCCGCATTCACGGCGTTAAGCGACCCAGTTTAACCAGAGCCGTTTACCAGGGCGGCGCCTTGGACCAGGGCGCGCAGTTTGCCTGATGCCGCGGCGCGGCTGCGGGGCACCATGCCGCAATCGGTGCACGCGATCAGATGGTCGGCATCGACGTGACGCAGCGCGGCGGCGATGCGCTCGGCGACCAGTTCCGGGCTTTCCACCTCTTCGGTCCCCACATCGATGACGCCGACCATCACGTCCTTGCCCTTGAGCGCATCGAGCACCGCGAGGTCGACGCCCGAAGCGGCGCACTCGACCGAGACCTGATCGATCGAACTACCCGCGAGCAGCGGCAGGGTGCGGTGATAATGGCTCCAGTCCTGGTTTTCCGTCTTCCAGGCGAGCACGCCGGGCGTGCCGTAGCCATAGCAGATGTGGACGGCGCGGGTCGCGTCGACGCCGTCGAAGGCGCGTTCCAGCATCTCGATCCCCCAGTCGGCGACGGCGTCCACATAGATGTTGAAACAGGGCTCGTCGATCTGGATCACGTCGCAGCCGGCCTCGGCGAGGGCGCGGGCTTCCTTATTGAGAATATCGGCATACGCCATGGCGAAATCGGCGTCGGAGCGGCCGCCATGTTCGTCGATAACGCTGTCGGCGAGCGTCATCGGGCCGGGCAGCGTCACCTTGACCGGCCGATCGGTGCGCGCCTTGGCGAATTCCAGCGCCTCGACCATGACCGGGCCGGGCCATGTCAGGTCGCTTACGATACGCGGCGCCTTGGTCTCTTCGGCATAACGCTGGCCGCGGCTCCGGCGCAGTCCGAGATCGCCGAAATCGATGGTTCCCAGAGTCTCCAGAAAACCCCAGATGTAATGGCGGCGGCGCTGTTCGCCGTCACCGACGATATCGATCCCGGCGTGGTTCTGATCCTCCAGCCACAGCGCGACGGCATCGTCCTGGCCCTCGCGCAGACTTTCGCCGTCCAGACGCCAGTGCGCGTAGAGCTTCTCGGGCTCGGCGAGCCAGGTCGGTTTGGGCAGGCTGCCCGTGATGGTAGTGCGAATATCAGCCACGGGCATCGAGCGTATGCAGCTCACGCCGCATCACCTTGCCGGTGCTGGTCTTCGGCAGGTCGGCGACGAACTGGACCTCGCGCGGCACCTTGTAGGCGGCAAGTTCGCCGCGGCAGAAGGCGATGATGTCGTCCGCGTCCCCGTCGGCGCCCTCCCTGAGCACGATATAGGCCTTGGCGATCTCACCCTTGACCTCGTCGGTGCGCGGCCCGACGGCCACCAGGGCGACCGCGGGATGGGCGGCGATGACGCGCTCCAACTCAGCCGGATAAATATTGTAGCCCGCCGTCAGGATCATGTCCTTCTTGCGGTCGACGATGAAGATGTAGCCGTCCTCGTCCATGCTGGCGAGGTCGCCGGTGTGCAGCCAGCCGTCGTCCTCGATGTTCTCGGCGGTCGCGGCGTCGTTGCCGAAATAACCCTGCATCACGATCGGCCCGCGCGCCATCAGCTCGCCGACCTCGCCCGCCGGCATTGTGGTTTCGGCGTTGTCGACCGCCGCGATACGCATTTCCGTATAAGGCAATGCGATACCGATCGAGCCGTGGCGGTTGCGGCCGTAAAGCGGGTGGGTGGTGCCCAGCCCGGCGAGCTCGGTCATGCCCCAGAGCTCGATCAGCGGACAGTCGAACCGCGCCTCGACCTCCTCCATCTTGGCCACCGGCATGGTCTGGCCGCCGACGGTGCACCGGGTGAGAGAGGAAAGATCGGTCTCGTCCAGCTTGGCGTTATTGAGGAGATACATGTACATGGTCGGCACGCCCTCGAACATGGTCGCCCGATAGCGCTCGATGCTGTCGAGGATCTCGTCCTCGACGAACGCCGCGTGCAGCACCAGCGTCATGCCATAGAGCAAGGCGGCGTTCATGATCACGTTGCCGTAGACATGCGGGCACGGCAGCGCGGTGACCACCGTGTCGGCTTCGGTGCGGACATGCATCTGAGCGGTCATGGCGGCATTCATCAGCACCGCCTCGTGCGACTGCATGGCGCCCTTGGGGTGGCCGGTGGTGCCCGAAGTATAGCAGATCGTCGACATGTCACCCGGCGCCCCGGAAACCACGTCGAACCCGGGGTCGTTATGGGCCAGCAGTTCTTGGAACGACCGCGCGCCGTGCGCGACATCGGCGTCGTCGAACAGCACGATCTCGGCGACGTCGGAGGTTTCCCTGACGCCCAGGATCGGCGCGCCCTTCTCGCCCGAGGCGAGGATCGCCTTGGCGCCGCAGTCGCGCACCACGAACTCGACCTCGGACGGCGTCAGCATGACGTTGATCGGATTGATCACCGCGCCGAGCTTGAGCACGCCGTGGTATCCCACCACCCATTCCCAGCGGTTGGCCGAATAGAGCGTGACGATGTCGCCCGCGCCGATGCCGAGCCCGGAAAGACCGCGGGCAAGCCGGTCGGAAAGATCGTCGAGTTCGGCGAACGAAAACTCGCGCCCCGCGAAGACCAGCGCCGTCTTATCGCCATAGAGCCGGGCCGCGCGCGGCAGCACCGCGCCGAGTGTGTCGAGCATCATCCCCAGCCCCTCCCATTGGTGATTACTTTCACTATAGCGCGGCGATGAGCGGCGAAACAGCCTTTGACATCTGACGGGTGAATAGCCTCCACGTGGCCCAAGGAAGAATTGTCATGTGTGGACGGTCCCTGTTAACGTCACGCCGACACACCGGCTTTACGGAAACCGTCGACGATGCGGTCCCAATCGGCCGGGTTCCGGTAAGGCAGGACGCGGCCCTTGCGGTCGATGGAGTAGTCGGGGTTGACCTCGAGCAGGCGGGCCCATTCCTCCTTGGCTTCCGAAACAAGGCCGAGATGTCCATAGCAGGACACCAGCAGCCCCCGCGAGATATCGGTGTCGGGCTGGCGTCGAATTCGCCGTTTGAGAAGCGCGGCCGCTTCGTCGTAGTCGCCGGCGATGAAATGAGCGTGGGCGAGAAAGTGCAGCCAGATGGTCGGGAATTGCGGATCGAGCCGCATGGATTTAGCGAGATTTTCCATCGCCTCGGCGGATTGTCCCGCGAAACTCAGAATATAACCGCGCGTGGCGTAGACCTCGGCGTGATTGGGGGCCAGCGCGACGGCGGCGTTAATCGCCGACAGCGCGCCGTCGAGATTCTGCTTCCACAATTCGCCGAGCGCCAGCACCCAATGCCCCTGCGGATCGGCGGGCGCGATTTCGATCGCCTGCTTGGCGATCGAGATGCCGTGCTCCAGGGTCTCCTCGGTCGCGTCGTCCCAACCGTTGGTATAGGCGGTGAAAAGGGCGACGGACAGGCCCCAGTAAGCGGAGATCTGGTCGGGATCGAGCGCGATCGCTTGCTCGAATAACCCCTTCGCCTCGGCGTTTTCCTCGCGCGTATGGCTGTAAAGCAGGCTGCGGCCGCGCAGCGTGAGGTCGTAGGCTTCGATGTTGGTGGTCGCGGGATTGCCCAGCTGCGAGCGCTCCTCCAGGTCGAGCTCGACCTTTAGCGCATCGACGATCGTCCGCGTGATCTCGTCCTGGACCGCGAAAATGTCCTCCAGGTTCCGGTCATACCGCTCGGCCCAGAGATGGCCGCCGGTCGCGCCGTCGACCATCTGGGCGGTGATGCGAACCCGGTTGGCCGCCTTGCGCACGCTGCCTTCGAGGATGTAGCGGACGCCGAGTTCGCGGGCGACCTTGCGCACGTCCGGCGATGTTCCCTTGTAACTGAACGACGAGTTGCGGGCGATCACGAACAGACCGGATATCTTCGAAAGATCGGTGATGATGTCCTCGGAGATGCCGTCGGAGAAATATTCCTGCTCGGCGTCACCCGACATGTTGTCGAACGGCAGCACGGCGACCGACGGCCGATCCTCGGGCGGGGCGACGGCGGCGGTCTCGACGGACGCGCCCGATCCGACCCCGACGCGAAAGACGCGTATGGGCCTGGATATGTTTTTCACCGTCTGTTCGCCGAGATCGTCGAAATCGACGGACAGCTTGTTCGCGACCTGATCGTGGACCGCGCCCGAGACATAGATTTCGCCGGGCCCGCACAGCCCTTCGAGCCGCGCGGCGACGTTGACGCCATCGCCGTGGATGTCGTCCCCCTCGACGATCACATCGCCGACATTGATGCCGACCCGGAAAACAATCTTGCGTTCCTCGGGCACGTCCTCATTGCGCGACGCTATCGCCGTTTGAATGGCCAGCGCGTTGCGCACCGCGTCCACGACGCTGGCGAACTCAACGAGCACGCCATCGCCGGCGGATTTCACGATGCGCCCGCCGTCGGCCGCGATGCGGGGATCTATGAGTTCGGTATGAAGGCCGCGAAGGCGCGCCCGCGTGTCTTCCTCGTCCTGTTCAATAAGGCGCGAGTAGCCGACCACATCGGCAGCGAGAATCGCCGCGAGCCGTCTCTCGACGCGTTCCTCGGCCATGCAGGCGGTTCCTTCCCGGACGCGCGGTTGAGCCGGAATTCTATAACGGTGTGTCCATTGAACTCAAATAGTGCTCTAGTCGAACAACGAAAGGTCGATGATGTCCCCCATCCGCAAATAGCCCGCGTCGATGGGGTGAAGATGGTCGTCGCAATCGTAGATGGGCAGCATCTGGGTCGGGTGATCCGGATCGCGGAGCGCCTTCTCGAAATCGATTACCGCGTCGAACGCGCCGCCATCGCGAATCCAGGCGTTGACCGCCACGCGCTTGGCTTCCCCTTCCGGCGTATAAAGACCGGGAAGGCCGGGCGGCGGATTCAAATCCTCGTTTTCGAACGTCAGCATGGTGCCGCCGATCCCCTGGTTCATGACCCCCATGGCGCGGCCGCCGCCGCGCTCGACGAGGCGGCGCGCGAGCTGGTTGGGCCAACGGGTATTCGCGTCGACCCGGGAAATATTGCAATCGGTCAGGGAATCGCCGAGCGCCACGATTCCGCCGGTTCCGGCCGGTGCCAGCACATCGATGCCGCTGACGAACAGATACGCCTCCGTCGTCTCCTCGACCGGCAGGGCGGTGGTGGCGGTGTGGTCGCCGACGGTCGAAATATAGCTGGTCTGGCGGGAATTGCCGTGCCCGGTGATCTGGAAACTCTCCGGCAGGCTGCCGGGAAGATGGACGCTGACCGCCAGGTCGGCAAGCGGCGGCGCCTCGAGATCGACCGGATCGCTCACCACATGGGCGCCGGCGGCGATGACGGTCGACGGGGATCCGTTGAAAGTGAGCGCTCGATCGGAATCCGGCACGATATCGGCGCCCCGGTCGCGAAGCGCGATCCGCGCCGCGCCGATGTCGAGCTTGTGTGTCCCGTAGGCGTTGGACAGGCGCACCCGCAGCGTCCCGCCGCCGATGCTTATGCGCGCGATCATGCGCACGGTCTGGCCGTCCAGCGCGATACCGTCCGCCACCGAAGGCGTGGTGCCCCAACTGCCGACCCAGCGCATGTTTTCCTGGCCCGCCAAAGCCGATCCTCCGTTAATCCGGATTTACATCATCATTCCCGCCGCCGCCTCAATCCACGCCCGCGCCCAGGAAAGCCACCGCTTCGATCTCGACCAGCAGTTCCGGCGTCGCCAGCGCGCTGACCTCGACCAGGGCGGAGGCGGGGAATTCGCCGGTGAAGAACTCGGCGCGGGCGCGCCACACCTCTTCGCGCTGGGTGATGTCGGTCACGAAGATATTGACCTTGATGATATCGTTCATCTTGCCGCCGGCGGCCTCTATCAAATGGCGGATTTTCTCGAAGGTGCGGATCGACTGGTCGTACATGCTGCGGTCGCCGACCACGTTGCCCTGGAGGTCATGGGCCGTCATGCCGGAGATATAGACCTGGTCGCCGCATACCATGCAGTTGGACCAGGTTTCGGCGCGGGGCTCCTTTACATGCGGGCTCGAAACGGCTTTCATCTTCATCTTCGCTCTCCCTGGCGCATCATAAATCCACCCGATCATACCCGACCGGAACCCATATGAAACCCGAGGCCCTGATCCTGATGCCGCTGATCGAACGCTGGCATGATGAGCTAGCCGGCGAATTCCCCATCCATTACGCGGGGCCCGGCAGCGACCGCGCGGCGACAGTCGCGGCGGCGGCCGGCGCGCGGGCGGTGATCACCAACGGCACCACCGGGATCGACGCCGACACCATGGCCGCGCTGCCCGACCTCGAAATCATCTGCAGCTTCTCGGCCGGCTATGAAAAAGTCGATGTCGCCGCGGCGCGGGAATGCGGCGTCATCGTCACCCACGGCCCGGCGGTGAACGCCGCCAGCGCCGCCGACCTCGCCATGGGTCTCCTGATCGCGGCCCAGCGCGGCATGGTCGGGCGCGATCGCCTGATGCGGGACGGTGTGTGGGCCGAGGCGCGCGCGCTTTCGCCCACGGTCACGGGCAAGCGGCTCGGCATCATCGGCCTCGGCGCGGTAGGCGGCGCGATCGCGCGCCGCGCCGAGGGTTTCGACATGGAGATCGCCTATCACAACCGCGCCCCGCGTGCGGGCGCCCCTTACCCCTATGCCGAGAGCCCGGTGGCGCTAGCCGAGCAGTCCGATTATCTGGTCGTCTCATGCCCCGGCGGCGCGGCGACGCGCCACATGATTGGCCGCGAGGTGCTGGCGGCGCTGGGGCCGGCCGGAGTTCTGGTCAATATCGCGCGCGGATCGGTGGTCGATACCGAGGCACTGGTCGCGGCGCTGCAGGGCGGCGTCATCGCGGGCGCGGCGCTGGATGTCTTTGAGGACGAACCCAGCGTGCCCGACGCGCTGACAGCGTTGGAAAACGTGGTGCTGTCACCCCATGTGGCGGGCTTCACGCCGGAAGCCTTCCGCGCCGGCTTCGAACTGGTGCGCGACAATCTGCGCGCCCATTTCGGGGGCAAGGAACCGCTCACCCCGGTCCCGTGACGGGACGGCTCAGGCGCGGTCGATCAGATGGATGAACGAGCCGGCGACCGCGCCCCGGCGCAGTCCCGCCGCGCCGAGATCACCGCCGCGCGCGTCGCGAATTCGGAACAGTTTATCACCTTCGTCTTCGCGCAAGATCGTCGCGTAGTGGAATTCGTGGCCGCGAAACGCCGCCCCCGCCGCGCCCAGCGGCCCGTCGCCGATCAGTTCCGCCGCGCGGTAGCCGAGATGCAGCTTGCGCTCGGCGAACGAGGTCTCGACCGCCAGCAGACCAGCCATCTCATGGCGCGCGCCGTCGGCGTCGATCAGCCCCGCGCCCAGCACCATATAGCCGCCGCATTCGCCGAACACCGCCGCGCCGCGCGCCGTCGCCGCCCGCAGCCCATCCATGAACGCCCGGTTGGCGGCCAGCCTCGCCCCATGCAGTTCGGGATAGCCGCCCGGCAGATAGACCGCGCCCGCCGCCGCGTCCGGCGTCTCATCGGCGAGCGGCGAAAAGGGAACGATTTCCACGCCGTCACGCCACCACCCCTCCAGCACATGCGGATAGGCGAACCGGAAGGCGTCGTCCTGCGCGACCGCGATACGCTGGGCAAGGGGCGGCAAAGCCGGGCCGGGATCGTTCGCCGGAAATTCCGCTTCGCGGGCGAGATCGCGCAGCCCCGCGATATCGAGATGTTCGGCCACCGACGCCGCCATGCGATCCAGCAGATCCTCCAGACCATTTTGTTCGGAGGCCTGCACCAGCCCGAGATGACGCTCGGGCAGCGTCAACGACGCATCCCTGGGCAGGCAGCCGAGCACCGGGATATCGAGCGGCTTCATCGCGTCGGTGAGTATGTCGGCGTGGCGCGCGCCGCCGACCCGGTTGAACACCACCGCCGCGATCTTCACATCGTCGCGGAAGCTGGCGAAGCCGTGGACCAGGGCGGCGGCGGACGCGCCCTGCGCCGCCGCGTCGACCAGAAGCACGATGGGCCAGCCGGTTCGCACGGCGATGTCGGCGGTCGACCCCTCGCCGCCAACGGTGCCGTCGAACAATCCCATCACGCCTTCGCCGACGATGAAATCGGCGTCATCGCCGAGATCGCGCGCCAGCGCGGTGACGGTTTCGGGACGCATGGCCCAGCCGTCGAGGTTCACCGAGGCGCGGCCGCACGCCGCCGCATGAAACGCGGGATCGATGTAATCGGGGCCGATCTTGAACGGCGCGACGCGGAGGCCGGTATTACGAAGATGCCGCATCAGCTCCAGCGCCAATGTCGTCTTGCCGCTGCCCGAGGCGGGCGCGGCGATGATCACGCCGGGCATGTCAGCCCGCTTCCCGGTCCGCGCGCGCGCCCAGCGGATCGGCGTCGAGGATACGTCCGGACATGGCGCCCAGCCAGTCGAGCCCGGCGCGCAAACGCACCACATCACCCACCACCACCACCGCCGGCGGCGCGATGCCGGCGCGCTCCACATCACCCACGCAATCGCCGAGCGTGGTCTCCAGCACCATTTGCTCGGCGGTGGTCGCCTTGCTGATCACCGCGACCGGATCGGACGCGGCGCGGCCCTGCTCCAGCAGGCGGTCGCTGATTTCGCCGAGCCGGCGCAGCGCCATGTAGAACACGATCACCGGCGAGGCGCGCGAGACCGCTTGCCAGTCGATCCCTTCGGGCACGCCGCCGGCCGCGCCGTGACCGGTGATGAATGTCACCGCCGAATTGGTGTCGCGATGGGTCAGCGGGATGCCGGCCTGGGCCAGCGCGCCAATACCGGCGCTGATGCCGGGGATCACGCGGAACGGCACGCCGGCCGCGACCAGCGCGAGGCCTTCCTCGCCGCCGCGTCCGAACACGAACGGATCACCACCCTTCAGCCGCAGCACGCGCTTGCCCTCGCGCGCCAGGACCACGAGGCGGTTGGAAATATCGGGCTGGCTGGGCGACGGCCGCCCGCCGCGCTTGCCGGCATGTTCGAGGGTCGCGCCGTCGCCCGCCAGTGCAAGGATTTCCGGGCTTACCAGCGCGTCATGGACGATCACGTCGGCATGGCGCAGCCCGTTCAGCGCATGCAGGGTCAGGAGCCCGGGATCGCCCGGCCCGGCGCCGCCGAGCCACACCCATCCGGGCTCGAATTCGGGAAACTCGAAGGTCAGGCGATCCATGACCGCCGGTGTACCACAGCCCCCCGACGCCGCCTAGCCGAGCGGCGCGCGCGGCGCCGCGCAACTCAATCGAGGTCGAGATTGAACAGTTCGATGGCGTTGGTCCGCCCGATGCGGCGACGGTCGGCGTCGGACAGCTCGGTGTTGTCGAACCATTGGGCGGCGGGCCCCATTTCCTCATAGGGGTAATCGACCGAAAACATCAGCCGCGCCGCGCCCATCTCGGTCAGCGCGCAATGGAACGGCGTGTCGTGGAACTGGCCGCTGGTGGTCATATGGAAGTTCTGGCGCAAATATTCGGAAACCTTCTTCGCCGCCGGATAGCGCTCCGGCATATGATCCATCAGATTATCGATCCGCCACATGTCGAACGGGAGGCGTTCGCCGAGATGGCCGAGCACGATCTGCAGGCGCGGGTATTCGTCGAACAGCCCCGATCCGATCAGCCGCAGCGCCTGGGTCGCGGTCTCGCTGCCGAAATCCCAGACCGGGCTGAAGAGCCAGCGGTGCCCTTCATAAGACGCCGTCTGCGATGGGATGGTGAGCCTTGGGTGCAGATAAAACGGCACCTCAAGTTCGGCCACCGTGGCCCAGAACGGCCGGAATTCGGGCAGATCGTAATAGACCGCCGAGTCCGCCACGTCCCGCTGGGTGAAACAGTTGGCCATCGCGCCCTTGAAGCCGAGCTCGGTAACGCAGCGGGTGAGCTCGCGCGCCGCCGCCTCGGGGTCCTGCATGGGCAGCCCCGCGAAACCGGCGAAGCGGCCGGGGTTGTGGGCGACCTCGGCGGCCAAGGTGTCATTCGACCGGCGGGCGACTTCCACCGCCTCGGCCGGATCGAGAATGGCCTGCAAGGCCGGTGAGTTGAGCCCAAGGATGACGAATTCGATGCCGTTCTCGTCCATGCCCGCCAGCCGCTTGTCGCGGAACTCGACCAGCAGGCCGCACAACTCGTCCCACCAGGCGCCCGCGCGGACCGGCTGACCGGCAATGGTCAACGTCTCCTCGACCGCCCAATGCTCCTCCAACGCAATCTTGCCGTCCATGTCGCGAACCCTCCCTCGGTCGTTGCCGCCGACAGCCTAGGCAATTTCCGCCGCGATGACAGCAGAAGTTTGGAGAGGGGGAGCCATGGATGGGATATAACGACGGTATGGTTCGCAAACCGTCAGGGCCGTTGCGGCGTGGCTGGACCACCGGGGCCTGCGCCACCGGGGCCAGCGCGGCGGCCTATACCGCGCTGCTGACCGGCGCGTTCCCGGACCCGGTGAGCGTCGCCTTGCCGCGCGGCCGGGAACCCGCCTTCGCGCTGGCCCGCGAGGAATTGGGCGCGGATTACGCGCTGGCCGGCATCGTGAAGGACGCGGGCGACGATCCGGACGTCACCCATGGCGCGCTGGTAATGGCCACCGTGCGGCGCGGCGCGGCCGGCGAAGGCGTCGCGTTCCGCGCCGGCGACGGGATCGGCACCGTGACCAAGGCCGGCCTGCCGCTTTCGGTCGGCGAGCCCGCCATCAACCCGGCGCCGCGCGAGATGATGCGCGCCGCCATCGCCGGGATCGCGGCGGCGCATGGCGATGGCGGCGATGTGGAGATCGAAATTTCGATCCCCGGCGGCGCGGAACTGGCAGCGAAGACCTGGAACCCGCGCCTCGGCATCGAGGGTGGGCTGTCGGTGCTGGGCACCACCGGCGTGGTGGTGCCTTTTTCGTGCTCGGCCTGGATCGAATCCATCCGCCAGGGCGTCGATGTGGCGCGCGCCGCCGGCGCGGCGCACATCGCGGGCTGCACCGGGTCGGCCTCGGAAATCGCAACCCAGGCGATCCATGCGCTGCCCGATCACGCCATGATCGACATGGGCGATTTCGCGGGCGGATTGTTGAAGCATGTGCGGACCCATCCGGTGCCGCGCCTGACCATCGGCGGCGGCTTCGCGAAAATCACCAAGCTGGCCCAGGGCAGCCTCGATCTCCATTCCGGCCGCAGCCAGGTCGATTTCGACTGGCTGGCGGCGCTGGTTGGCGACCTCGGAGGTGGGAAGACAGAAGAGAAAATCCGCTCGGCCAATACCGCCAACCAGGCGCTCGAGATCGCCGGCGCGGCCCAAATCGCGTTGGCCGACGCGGTGGCGGCGCGGGCGCGGGCGACGGCGCTGGACGTCCTCGACGGCGAGACAAGCCTTGAGATTCTGATATTTGACCGCGCCGGCGAGCTGGTCGGCCGCGCCGATGGCTAAGCTGCTGATCCTCGGCGGCACGGCGGAGGCGCGCGAATTGGCGGAACGCGCGGTCGCGTTCCCCGGCCTGTCGGTGATCACCTCGTTTGCCGGGCGCACAAGCGCACGCCAAACGCCGCCGGGCGACGTGCGCATCGGCGGCTTCGGCGGCGTTGAAGGCCTCGCGGATTATCTCAGAGCCCGGGCCATCGATATGGTTATCGACGCGACGCATCCGTTCGCGGCGGAAATCAGCGCAAACGCAGCCGCGGCGTGCGAGGATACGAATATTCCCCGGCTGATGATCGTGCGACCCGAATGGCCGCGCGACGCGGACGATTGCTGGATCGATGTCGCCGACATTGCGGGTGCGGCGGCGGCGGCCGCCGATCACGGACGGCGCATCTTTTTGAGCGTCGGGCGACAGGAACTCGATCGGTTCGCCGATGCCGCCGGCTTGTGGTTCCTCGCCCGCATGATCGAGCCGCCGGAACCGCCGACCGGCCCCGCCCATATGGAGATCATCGCGGCGCGCGGGCCGTTCAGGCTTGATGATGAGTTACGGCTGCTGCGCGACCATCGCGTCGACTGTCTGGTCAGCAAAAACTCGGGCGGCGCGGCGACTCATGCCAAGATCATCGCGGCCCGCGCCCTCGGCCTGCCGGTAATCATGGTGGCGCGCCCACCGGCACCCGAGGGCGAATGCGTGGCCGATACGGATGCGGCGCTCGGCTGGCTTGTGACACGGTTGCAGTCGCTTCACCTGTCACCCCGGACTTGATTGTTCAGCCCGGTTAGATAGCTGACAGGTGTTCGGAG
>CAZPMO010000004.1:0-16177 GCA_964587515.1 uncultured Rhodospirillaceae bacterium
GCCGAGCAGGCTTGGACGTGAATAACCTAGCGAGACTCCACAACTAGGAAAGCTCCGACCGCCAAGCGTAACGCCGTGGGGATTATGGCCGGTGGGGGCTTGTTTCGGGCGCGGCCGTCCTATATATACAGCGACCTTCGCGGGAGAGCACGATGAAGAAAGATATCCACCCGGACTATCATGAGATCAACGTGGTGATGACCGACGGCACCACGTACAAGACGCGCTCGACCTGGGGTGCCGAGGGCGACACCCTCAAGCTCGACATCGATTCCAAGTCGCACCCGGCCTGGACCGGTGGGGCGCGGACTTTGGTGGATTCCGGCGGTCAGGTGGCGAAGTTCAACAAGCGCTTCCAGAACCTCAAACTCGACTGAGGTCTTCTCGGTCGCCGCTTAGGCTGATTTAGCGATATCCTATTCGAGGCGGGCCGCCTGGGCGCAGATGCGTCGGCAGCGGTCGATCAGGCCGCGCGCCGGCACCGGCAGATCGCCGAAACCGTCGCTCGCCCCGTCTTCCTCATCCATCAGCGACTGAAGCTCGAACTCCTCGCGCTCCCTGGCCTCGTCGAGGTCGATCTCGCCCACCGCCACCGCCTTGCGCAGCAGCAGCCACGACATCACCTCGGTGAGTTGCCAGGTCAGGCGGCTCATGGCGCGCACCAGCGTGGCGTGCTCGGCCGGCAGGAGATCGCCGCCCGACGCCAGATTGGCGGCGATATAGCCGCGCACGTCCTCGAGCAGGGTAAGCGTTTCCTCGAAGGCCGAGTGCAGGAAGGCGGTGTGGGTCTCGGACAGGGTCATGGTTTCGGCAAATCGCTGTTTATCGGATGACCGCGAAAAAAGAGCCGCCCGGGAAGGCGGCTCTAAGTTTACAGGGAGGCGTCAAAAGGATGGGATGAGGATCCTTTCAGGCAATCCGGTCTCCCGAATTGCTGAGGATAAGAATAACGAAAGAGTATTAAATTTTGGTTAAGATCGGGAGATTTCAGGGGTTGGGAGAATATTTAAATTGGGTTACCCGACACTGGCTTTTGTTTAATTAATCGTTTTTAACCAATATCTTACAAGACAAGTTCGGGTTCCAACCGGGGTTCCGCTCGCGGCATGCGTGCATTTTTTTTTAAAAAAAATGACACCGGCCGGCTTAACTTTTGAACAGCCCCTCGACCCCCTCGCGATGGCTTTGCTTGCCCGCGATGACGCCGCGTACGCGTTCGATCTCGTCCTCCATCTCGGCGATGTAATCGTTAAGCTCCTCGATGGACCAGCTCGAAAGATCGGGCTTTTCGGGCTTCTGATTGCGGGGCTCGAAATCCTCTTCATCCATCACATTTCTCCAATAATCCGACCTTGCCAGTCTGCGTCGAACCCATTAGACCTGCAAGCCGCTTTTCCGAAATGAACCGTCAATGGCCGCCGCATACCCGAGCGAGATGACCGCGATTGAAATTCCCGAGCCGGGAGATCCCGACGCGCTGGTTCCGTGCACCCGCCCAGTGCCCGAACCCGGCGAGGGCGAGGCGTTGATTCGCATCGCCGCGGCGGGGATTAATTTTCCCGACGTGATGCAGCGCCGTGGCGTCTATCCGCCGCCGCCGGGCGTAACCGACATTCCAGGCCTCGAACTGGCCGGCACCGTGGTCAAGCTTGGCCCCGGCGCGACCGGTTTCGCAGTGGGCGAGACGGTCTGCGCCCTGGTCTCGGGCGGCGCCTATGCCGAATATTGCGTCGCGCCGACGCCCCAGTGCCTGCCCGTGCCCAAGGGGCTTGACCTGGTCCAGGCGGCGGCGATCCCGGAGACCTTCTTCACCGCATGGACCAATTTGTTCGACGGCGGCCGGCTGAAGTCCGGCGAAACGGTGCTGATCCACGGCGGTTCGGGCGGCATCGGCACCGCCGCGATACAGATCGCCCGGGCTTCCGGCGCGCGGGTCTTCGCCACGGCGCGCACCGCTGAGAAGTGCAAGGCCTGCGAAGACCTCGGCTGCGAGCGCGCGATCAATTATTCAGAAGAAGATTTCGTCGAGGTCGCGAAGGCGTTGACCGGCGACGACGGGGTCGACCTGATCATCGACATCGTCGGCGGCGATTATACCGAGCGGAACCTGCGCGCGCTGGCGCTTGAAGGCCGGCTGGTTCAGGTTGCCGTGCAAGGCGGCGCGAAACCCGAGGTGCCGCTGTTCGTGATCATGCAAAAGCGGATTACGCTGACCGGTTCGACCTTGCGCCCGCGCACCGTGGCGCAAAAGGGCGCGATCGCCGATGCGCTGCGCGAGACCGCCTGGCCGTGGTTCGAGGACGGCACGGTGAAACCCCTTGTTTTCAAGACATTCCCTTTAAATGATGCCGCCAAGGCGCATGAGTTGATGGAATCAAGCGCCCATATCGGTAAAATCGTCCTGACGGTTTGAGGAGCAGAAATGGCCCAACCCCTGATGCCCAAGGCCACCGCCGTGTGGCTGATCGAAAACACCGCGCTGACGTTCGACCAGATATCGGAGTTCTGCGGTCTCCATATATTGGAGGTCCAGAGTATCGCCGATGACGAGGTGGCGATCGGCATGGTGGGATTTGACCCCATTTCAAACAGCCAGCTTACCCAGGAAGAAATCGACCGTTGCGTCGCCGATCCCGGGGCCCGCCTCGATATGGCCAAGAATGACGTGCCGCGGCCGTCACCCAGGACCAAGGGTCCGCGCTATACGCCGGTGGCGCGGCGTCAGGACAAGCCCGACGCGATCGCCTGGCTGGTGCGCAATTATCCCGACCTCAAGGACGGCCAGATTTCGCGGCTGATCGGCACCACCAAGCCGACCATCACGACAGTGCGCGAACGCACCCACTGGAACATGTCCAACATCAAGGCCCAGGACCCGGTGCGCCTTGGCCTCTGCGCCCGACTAGAGCTCGATAACGCTCTCGAAAAAGCGGGCTATTCGACCACCATGCAGGCGTTCGAGGAACAGGCCCAGGCGGCCCATGAAGCCCAGGAGGCCGAAAAGGAGGATAAACCCGCCGAGGTGCCCGATACCTTCTTCAATCCGTTCGCCAACGATTGATACGGGCGTTCCCGCGCGACCTTCGTCGAAAATCCCGATAAACTCGCCTGACCTTCACAATCCGGGAGACAGGCCATGAAGGCGCTTGTCCTGAAATCGCCGAATTCGCCTTTCGTGCTCGAGGACGTGCCCGACCCGACGCCGGGCCCACGTGACGCGGTGGCGCGGGTGCTGGCCTGCGGATCGGGGCTGACGATCCAGCACGTGAAGGCGGGGCGCGCGCCAGTCGAATTCCCACGCATCATCGGCCATGAGATCACGGGCGAGATCGTCGCGGTCGGCGCCGAGGTCTCCAACGTTGTCGTCGGCGATCCGGTGACGGCCTATTTCTATCTCACCTGCGGCCATTGCAAATGGTGCCGCATCGACCGCGAGACGCTGTGCGAGAATTTCGGCGGTTTCGTAGGACGCGAGGTCGATGGCGGCTATGCCGAGTACCTGAAATTGCCGGCCGAGACCTTCCTGAACCTGCCGGAGGGACTCGACCACAAGACCCATGCGGCCGAAATCGGCGTCGTGACCGACGCCATCGCGACGCCGGTCAAGGTGATTCGGCGCGCCCGAATCCAAGCCGGCGACACCGTCGCGGTGATCGGCGCCGGGGGTGGGTTGGGAATTCACATGGTGATGCTGGCGCGTTGGGCGCATGCACGGGTGATCGCGGTGGATACGGTGGCCGACAAGTTCGACGCCTGCCGGGAAGCCGGCGCGGACGACGTTATCGACGCCGCGCGCGACAACGTCACCGAGGCGCTATTGGAGCTGACCTCGGGCCGCGGGATCGATGTCGCGCTCGATTTTGTATCCTCGAGATCCACCCTGGAAACCGCCACCGCCGCACTTGGACGCGGCGGCAGGCTGGTGACGCTGGGCGGCTCCGGCCAGATATTCGACGCGCCGGCGCGCGAAATGCTGAACAAGGAGCTAGAATTGATCGGCAGCCGCTATGCGACCAAGCAGGAGGTTCTCGACTCTCTTGATCTTGTGGCGCGCGGCGAGGTCTGGCCGCTGGTCACCGAAATCGGCGGGCTCAATGAGGCCGAGGCGATCCATGAACGGGTCGAGCAAGGGCTGGTGACCGGCCGCGCAGCCTTGCGAATCCAATAACGAAATTGTCGCCCGGCCTGTTAGCAGTCACCGGCGTCGGCTGCTAACAGGCTGATATATCATAATAATTTGTGAGGCTTTTTATCTAACTATTCACGGTGGTTGTAGGGAGAAAGCCTCGTGCGTGGCAAACCCAATCTCACCGAACAAAAGCTGATGGGCTATCGGTTGGCGACGGCGGAAATCCTCTACTGGATGCCCGACCATCCGAGCCTGCTACAAAGCTTCGTCTGGCAGCATTACGATCTCGCACCCGGATTTCCGGAACTGCACCGGTTCCTGAATTTCTGGAAAGACAATATCGAAGCGACCCTGCATTCGGTAAAGGTCGCGGGCGCCGACATCGCGCGTCCCGGCAATTTCCGCCCCGTCGACGCGGTTCTCAACCTCACCTGAAATCGTCCTCAGAACTTGTAGAGGAACGAGAGCGCATAGATGTTCTCGGCCGAATCGAGGCTGTCGTCGTTCGATTCGGTGGCGATATGCTGGTAGGAAAATTTGGCGGACAGTTCACCGATTACGGTCGCACTGTACTGCGCCTGGTAGGTGTGGATACGATCCAGCCTTTCCTCGCCGATATCCGGGGTGACATCGGTAAAATCCTTGTGCTGGAACGAATAATCCAGCCGCAGGGCGGAATCCGCCGGCAGCATCTGGACCGCTTTTGGCGCGCCCAGGCCGGTGAGCGCCCAGTCCAGCGGGATCTTGGCCGACGGGTTGAGTCGAACGGAATGCAGGTTGAAGGACGCCTCCCGCGCGTTATCTATGGCGTATTCGAGACCCATCATCAGATAGCCCTTTGCGTCGGCAAAGAACATAAACTGGTTGAAGCCGACGTTATTCGACGCCGCGTCGCGGTCGGGATCATCGAAGAAATTCGTATATTTGATCGTATAGGTCAGTTCGCTAAACAGATCGGGTTCCCGGAAATAGGATACTTTCGGGGTGAGCGCATGCGAGCGCAGGAAGTCAGCCCGGTCGAGCAGGGGCGTTCTTCGTCGTCCCGGCTCGCGATTAATGTGAGATACTGGCCGGCGCTGTCGCCGAGTTCGCCGTCGGGCTCGATGCGCTGGACCGACAGGAATTCCTGCCGCGCTTCGTCGTTCCGGCCCAGATTGTAATAAGCCAGCCCCATGTTGAAGCGCGCCGCCGATTCAAGTTCCTTGTCGCCCGTCGCGCGTTTGAAATGGATGGCGGCCCCCGCGTGATCGTTACGCGACTGGAGAATCAGTGCGAGAAAAAAGTGGGCGTTCGCATCCGCATCGTCGCGCGCCACGATGCTTTCGAATTGTTGTCGCGCCTCTTCGTGACGCTTCAGACGGTAAAGTGCGAGCCCCAGGGGAAAGGCCGCATCGTGAAGATCGGGCTCGATCTCCAACGATTTGCGCAGGGCGCTCACCGCGTCTTCATAGGCGCCGCGTCGCTGATGCACGAGCCCGACAAACAGATGGGCGGTAGCCTCGGAGGCCTCGTCGAGGCTCGCCTGGCGAAAATACTTAAGGGCGTTGGCGTCGTCGCCGGACCGGTATGCTTCGATCCCCGCCAATAAGGGCGACGGCGACGGCGTCGCCTGGGCGATCAATTCGGGAGAAAACGCCGATGGTGGCGCGTTCGCGGCACGCGCGTCGATAGGGAAAAAGACGACACCGACAACCGCTCCCGTGAGCCCGATTCCGGCGCAAATCGACCGTCGCAATCTCTGTTCAGCCCCCCGGCTCGGGGTCCGGTTTGTTCCGGACTGACCCCACGCAAATTCGTATTGCTTAAGCCTTAAAAGAAACCGGGGACACGGTCCACGGGAATCTCGAATCGGCTCTCAATCGTTGGGGATTAATTCCAGGGGCGGCGGTGGATTGTCGTCGATGAAAAATCGCGGACCGGCGGACGCTATTTGCCTTTGCCTTTGACTTTTCCTTTGCCCTTATCCTTGGCAGCCTTATCAGCTTTTGCCTTTACCGCTTTTTGTCTGTTTTTGGCGTTTTTTTTTTGCGTTTTCTTTTGCGGATTCCTTGGCCGCCTTGACGCGGGACTTCGTCGCGGCGTTACGCGCGGCCAGCCTCGCCAGCTTCACGGCCCGCCTCGCCGCACCGGTGGCGACCTGACGCGCCGCCGAGCTGGCTGCTGCCCGCGCTATATCGAGCGAGGCGCTCTTTGCGGCGCGAGAGGCTTCAAGGGCAAGCTGCCGGGCGGCGGTTCGGGCGAAGGCCTTGGCGGTGCGGGTCGCTTCACGGGTACCGCGCTGCACCGTGACGCGGGCTTCCCTGCTCAAGGCGGGACTCCCCAGACCCCTATTGGCTCGCCGGAGAGCGGCCTTGGTCTGGTCGATCACACGCCCGGCGGAGCCCGGCCGGACCGACTGGGCGACCTGGATTACCGTAGTCGACACACCGCCTGACCCCACAGCGACCAACCGGTTTTCGGGCCCGGAATCAAAGGATTCCTGAGCCGTTGCCGTCATCGATGCCAAGGCGACGGTTGCGACCATAAGGCCGGCGATATGAAGGATTCTATGCAACATAACATTACTACCACTGACGCATTATCGCACGGAGCGAGTAAACTAATTATTAGGAATTGGTCTCATTTTCCCAAAGTACCTGGGGTATTTGATTCTTTGTAATTTGAAATTAACTGTTTTTTATTCTTTTTTAATAAATAAATAACGCAACGAAATCGACTCTATTTTATATTGATTTTGTGGTGCGGCGCCGGCCGTTAGCCGAGGCCCTGGCGTACCTTGGGGAAAACGTCTTCCGCCAGCATATGCATGGTCTCCAGCGCCAGGGTCTGAGGCATACCGGGCCATTGGAGGCTCATGATCAGGTGGTTCACGCCGAGGCGCCGACCGAGGCCGATTATCTGCTCGGCAACCTCGTCCGGCGCGCCAACCAGAAACCGGTCGCCGGCGAGTTCGTCGAATAAAGCCGCGAAACCGTCGTCGGCGGGCATTTCGCGATCCTGGCCCCAGTCGCGATAGGCGTTGTACTTGGTCTCGATGAACGGCCGGCACAGGCGGAAGGCCTCCTCCCGGCTGGCCGCGACGAAGACTTCGCGGCGCATGGGCAGTTCATCGGGAAACGGTTTGCCCGCCGCGTCCAGCGCCCGGCGATAAACATCGATCTGTCGCTCGATAACATCGATCCGGTTATGGGGGTTGATGTACCAGCAATCTCCAAGCAGCGCGGCCCTCTTGATCGCCGGGTCGGCGTTGGCGCCGATCCAGATCGGCGGGTGAGGTTTCTGTAGCGGCTTGAGCGCACATGAAGCCCCGTCGAGGGTAAAATGCGAACCCCGGTAATCGACGGTTTCCTCCGTCCACAGAAGTCTGATCGCCTCAATCCCTTCGACAAAGCGTTTCACACGGTCACGCGGCGTCGTGCCGAACGCCTTGAATTCGACCTCGCGATAACCGAGGCCGGCGCCGAAGATCAGCCGCCCACCCGAGATCACATCAAGGGTCGCGAGTTGCTCGGCAATATCGAGCGGCTTGTGCATCGCAACCAGTACGATGCCGGCGTTGAGCCTGAGATTGGGCGCCTCGGCCGCAAGCCGCGCCAAAACCGGGAACTGTTGCAGGGCCTGCAACGGATGCGTGCTGTAATGGGACGTCTTGGTGAGCGAGGCGAACCCGAGCCCGTCGGCGAGCCGCGCCTGCGCCACCAGATCGTCGAAGCATTGGCGGATATCCTCGTCCGCCTCGTACTGGCCCCGGACCGCGAGGCCGAACTGCATCCCGCTCACAGGTTTACCCGCGCGAGCTGCGCCGCCTGATAACGATCACCGGACGCGGCACCGGGCGAAAACGTCTTCTCCAGGCTCGCGAGGTCCTGGTCGGTGAACGACACCGTGAGCGCCCCCAGATTTTCTTCCAGATGGGCGCGCGTCTTGCTGCCGGGAATCGCCGCGACATCGTCGCCCCGGCTCAGCACCCAGGCGATCGCGATTTGCGCCGGCGTCGCCCCTTTCGAGACCGCCATGTCCTCGATCAGACCCCGCAGTTCGGCATTGCGTTCGATGTTGCCGGCCTGAAATCGGGGCATGTCCTGGCGCCGGTCGTTGCCGGCAATGTCGCCGGCCGTGTTGATGCCGCCATGCAGGAGGCCCCTTGCCAGCGGAGAATAGGCGATCAGCCCGATGCCGAGATCGCGGCAGGCGGCCAGATTGCCGCCTTCAACGTCGCGACTGAGCAGGGAATATTCCATGGTCAGCGTGGCGATCGGATGGACCGCGCTGGCGCGGCGCAACGTTTCCGGCGCGGCCTCGGAAAGGCCCAGATGACGCACCTTGCCGGCTTTCACCAGCGCCGCCATGGCGCCGATGGTCTCTTCGATGGGCACGTCCGGGTCGATGCGCGACGGACACCAGATATCGATGGCCTCGACCCCGAACCGCTTCAAACTGTCTTCGCAATCCTCGCGCGCGCGCTCGGGACTGGCGGCGCCGCCGGTGGTGCGCCCGGCCGCGTCGCGCCGGCTGCCGAACTTGCAATGAATGGCGACGTCGTCGCGGCGGCCGGCGATGGCCTTACCGACAATGTCCTGATTATGGCCGGAGCCGTAGCTGGTCGAGGTGTCGAGGAAATTGACGCCGAGATCGAGCGCGCGGCGGATGGTGGCGATCGATTCCGCATCGTCCGCGCCGCCATAGATGCCCGACATCGACATGCAGCCAAGCCCGATGCGCGAGAGCCTAAGCGTTCCGTGCGCGACCGAAATGCTGTCCATGATTTTCCTCCACCGCCTGGAACGGGAAAAGGAACAGATATCGCGACCGCGCGCAACCGGGCGGCCGGCGACTCAACACGACATCAGGACGGGGATCGTCATGTTGTCGAGCAAATGTCGGGTGGCGGGACCGAGAACGGCGCGGCGCACGCGGGAATGGCCGGCGGCGCCCATCACCAGCAGATCGCTGCCGCTATCCTCGGCCCGCGACAGGATGGTTTCGCCGATATCCCGGTTCGCGGCATAGGTCTGGCGCATGTTGACCGGGATGCCGTGGGCGCCGAGATGCGACGCGATATCGTTCGATTTCGCGGGCTCGGGAAATGTTTCCACGAGCGGATCGTTCTCGACCCGCAACACCGTGACCCGCTCGGCCCCTTCAAGGATCGGCAGGGCATCATTGACCGCGCGGGCGGCCTCGCGGCTGGTATTCCACGCCACCATCACGCGGTCGCCGAAGGCGTCGAACGCCCGGCCCGGCGGCACGAAAAGCACCGGCCGGCCGGCATCGAGGACGAAATAGAATGACATATCGGTGTCGGTCGCGAAGCCGGGCCAACGCGGCAATTGAGGCGAGGCGATCACGAGATCGGCCGACCGGGTGCGCTCCAACGCCTCGCTCACCACATCATCGATTTCGCCGATCACGTTGCGCCAAATCGCAACGACGCCGGCATCGGCCGCCATTCGGCGAAACCTATCCTCCGTCTCTTCGGCGATGGCGTCGAGCCGTTCGCGCGCCGGGGTCGCGCCGTCGTTGGCCGGGCTGGGCAAGGGGGCGAGATAGAAGACCGTCAACCGCGCGCCGTGGCGCGCCGCCGCATCGAGCGCAAGCGGCGCGGACGACAGCGTCTCGGGACCGGGACCGATCAGGAGAAGCAGGTCCTGATACGCGGCGCGCGATGGAATCTCCCGCGTTCTGATTGGCTTGACCGGCATCGGCATCACCTCTCGGCGGGACGAATCGAGCCCCATATCAACCCCTGGCGCGATGCCGGGGCGGCGGGAATTCCTCGATCTCGATCACGCTGCCGACGATCTCGGCGAGCGCCTCGGGATCGATTACGGTCAATGAGCCGCCGCACAACCGCAACACGTTTTCTTCGCGCAGCGCCCGCAACGTACGGCAGACGTGAACCGCGGTGAGGCCGAGCGCGTCGCCGATATGCTCCTGGGTCAGCGGGAACGGGATCGGCGCCCCCGCGGTCTGCGGATGCCGCGCGCAAATGCGCGTGAACTGGCGCAACAGAAGGTGCGCAACCGCCTCGCGGGCCGTCCGCCTGCCGACATCGGTGAGGCTTTCATAGGCGGTGTTCAACGCACCCGCGGCGGCCGAAACCACCCGGATCGCGAATTGGGGTTCGCGGGCGAACATCTCGCCCAGCCGATCGCGTGGAATGACCGCGACGGTAACGGCGGTCAGCGCCTCGGCCGTGTGCGGCATCTCACCGCGACTGTCGGATTGGAACCCGAGCAATGCGCCAGGCAATGCGAAATCGAGGATCTGACGCCTTCCGTCTTCAAGAATCTGGTGTTGGAAGACCCAGCCATCGGTCACGATATAAAGATCGTCGCAGGGCTCGCCCTCGGCGTATATTTCCTGGCCGGCGAGAACATTGCGATGGCCTGTCGCGAACCGCTCGGCGATGGCAAGACCGGGATCGTCATGCGCGAAATCGTCGTTGCTGGCGCGAAAGGTGAAACCGTTGCCATTTTGATGATTTGTCGCGTGGCGTGTGGCTGACAGCATGTTTTTTCCCTCACTTTCGTCTGGCGTGGCCGTCCACGCCTTTCTCCATAGTGGAAAAGCATATCGACGGTTTGTATGATCCTGATGTGCGCCAAAGGGGTGTTTTGTAAGGATTTGTATGGACGAAAATCGCGGAATACTCCCGATTTTCAGTAAGGAGACCGGTGGCTGAACATCTGATTGTCGTCGATGACGACGCCCGGCTTCGTGGCCGGCTCGCAAAATATCTGCAACGCGAGGGCTATCGGGTCAGCGAGGCCGATGGCGGCGTCGAACTGCGCCGGATCATGGCGGAAGGCCCGGCGGATCTCGTGATCCTCGATCTTATGATGCCGGGCGAGGACGGGCTTAGCCTGACCCGTTTCCTGCGCGAAACCTCGAACGCCGGAATCATCATCGCCACCGGCAAGGGCGAAACGGTGGACCGCATCGTCGGGCTCGAGCTTGGCGCCGACGATTATATCGCCAAGCCGTTCGAACTGCGCGAATTGCTGGCGCGGGTGAAAAGCGTGTTGCGCCGGCTGAACGCGCCCGAGGCGACGGCGGAGTCATCTTCGGCCGAGGTGCGATTCGCCGGCTGGCGGCTCGATCTCGAGCGCCGTGAACTTACCGGGCCCGACGGCGCGGCGGTGCATCTCACCACCGCGGAGTTCAACCTGCTCGCGGCCTTTATCGAAAGCCCCAACCGGCCGCTCGACCGCGACCGGTTGCTCGACGCCGCCGGCGGCCGCGGCTGGCAGCCCTATGACCGCTCCATCGATCTGCATATCAGCCATCTGCGGCGAAAGCTCGGTGACGACCCGAAATCGCCGACCCTTATCAAGACCGTACGCGGCGCCGGCTACATGCTGGCCACGTCGGTGGAACACTAAATCTCGGCGGTCGTCGCGTCGTAGACGAACAGCCAGTCGTAGCGTTCACGCACCCGATCGGGCTGCCATTCCGCCTCGACATAACCCGTCGCCTTGTCCGGGTCGGCGAGCGTCTTGTTGTGAAAGCGCGCCGTGTTGGCGTTCGAGTCGTTGACGATTTTGGTCGTACGGTCATGGCGCGCCGCCTGATAGCGTTCCAGCGCCGTCTCGATCCGGTCATAGGCTTCCAGGCAGCGGGCCAGCACCAGGCCGTCCTCGATCGCCATCACCGCGCCCTGGGCCAGGAACGGCAGGGTCGAATGGCAGGCGTCGCCCAGCAGGCTGACCCGGCCGACGCTCCAGCGCTCCAGCGGCGCGCGGTGCAGCAGCGCCCATTTGAACGGCGTCGCGATATTATCGATCATGGTGTGGACATCGTCGTGCCAATGTTCGAAATCGGCGTGGCATTCTTCGTGGGTGCCGCTGGCGCTCCACGATTCGATGACCCAGTCTTCGCGCTCCCGGATGCCGACGAAATTCAGCAGCTCGCCCCGGCGCAGATAATAATGGATGACATGCGCGCCGGGCCCCACCCAGTTGGTGCCGACATTGCGGATCAGCCCAGGCGGTAGCCGCTCCGCCGGGATCACGCCGCGCCACGCCATCAACCCGGTGGAATCCGGCCGGTCGTCGCCGAACAGGCCTTGGCGGATCGCCGAATGCACGCCGTCGGCGCCGATCAGCGCATCGCCCCGCGCGGTGGTTCCGTTTTCCATTTTCAGGGTAACGCCGCTTTCGTCCTGATCGAAGCCGGCGCATTTGGCGTCGGTGTGGATCGCGTCCGGCTTGATGGCGCGCACCGCCTCGGCCAGCACGGTCTGCATGTCGGCGCGGTGAAACATCAGATAGGGATAGCCGTAACGCTCCACCGATTCCGCGCCGAGATCGAACAGTTTGGTGGCCGCGCCGGTATTCCAGATACGGATTTCCTTGCCGTCGGGCTCGCAGCACACCCGGTCGATGCCCTCGCCGAGGCCCAGCGTATAGAGCACGCGGGTGCCGTTGGCGCTGATCTGGAAACCGGCGCCGACCTCGGCCAGTTCCGGGGCCTGCTCGTAGATATCGACCTCGAAGCCGCGCTTCATCAGCGCCAGCGCCGCGGTCAGGCCGCCGACCCCGGCGCCGGCGATCAAAATGTGCGGTTTGCCGTTCATGCTCTCTCCGCGTTTCGCGTGTTGGTTTGTCGGAGTATAGACCGAATGCCGCGCCGCGACGATCCGTCCCGACCATTGGCCGGACAATTGGTTTGACGGACACCGGAAGGTCCGTAAGATATCTAATCAAATCGACCAAAAAATGGAGGCAAGACCCAACATGGCGACCTGTACGGAATCCAAGATCGACATTCGCGGCTGCAAGGTAAACACGCGGCGCGGCGGCTCGGGCGAGACGCTTTTGTTTCTGCACGGCGCAGGCGGGCTTGCCGGCTGGATGCCGTTCCTCGACACCCTGTCGGACAGCTTCGACGTCATCGCGCCCGACCACCCCACGTTCGGCCTTTCCGACGAGCCCGCATGGCTCGACGACATGAACGATATGGCGTTGTTTTATCTTGATTATATCGAGGCGCTGGGACTGTCGAACGTTCATTTGGTGGGCCAGTCGCTGGGCGGCTGGATCGCGCTGGAGATGGCGGTGCGGTCGTGTGAAAACATCCAGAGCCTGACTCTGGTGGCGGCGGCCGGTATCCGGATAAAAGGGTTGCCGGCGGCCGATATCTTCATGATGGACCAGGAAGAGCTGACCCGATCGCTGCTGGTGAACCCGTCGATCATCGAGACCATGCTGGCGATGGAGCTGACCTCCGAGCAAGAAGACATTCAGATCAAGAACAAGGTGTCGACCGCGCGGCTCGGCTGGCAGCCGCGCCTGTTCAACCCGAGCCTTCGCAAGTGGATGCACCGCATCAAGGCGCCGACGCATGTGATCTGGGGCGATCAAGACAAGATCATCCCGCCGGCCTATGCCGATGAGTTCAAGAGCCTGATCTCCGGCGCCTCGGTGACGATGATCCCAGAGTGCGGGCATCTTCCCCAAGTCGAGCAGACCGGGCCGTTCGTCTCCGCGGTTTCCGGGTTCATTACGGAGAACGCCGCTTGAAGGTCACCATGTTCCACCTGATGCCGTACGCGTGCATGGATATGCAGGTGCGCGACCGGCATCAGTCGGCATGGGTGACGTTTCCAAATTCGGAATTCGATCCGCGCGAAGGGCACGCGCTCTATAACCGTTTCCTAGACGAGCTGGAGCTCGCCGCCGAGCTCGGGTTCGACGGCATCAGCGTCAACGAACACCACCAGAACGCCTACGGGCTGATGCCCTCGCCGGTGGTGACCGCATCGGCGCTTGCCCGGCGCACCGAGAGCTGCAAGATCGCCATCCTCGGCAACGCGTTCGCGCTGCGCGATCACCCGCTGACGCTGGCCGAAGAACACGCGATGCTCGACTGCATCACCGGCGGGCGCATCATTACCGGTTTCGTGCGCGGCATCGGGGCGGAATATTTCTCCATGGGCGTCAACCCGACTTTGTCGCACGAACGTCATACCGAAGCGCACGATCTGATCGTGCGGGCCTGGACCGAGGAAGGTCCGTTCGCGTTCGAAGGCAAGCATTTTCATTTCGAATACGTCAATGTCTGGCCGCGCCCCTATCAGAAACCGCACCCGCCGATCTGGTGCCCGTCGCTGGGTTCGACCGAAACCATCGAATGGGCGGCCCATCCGGACCGCAAATATGTCTATCTCCAGAACTACAGCCCGTTCGAAGCGGTGGCGCGGTTCCTCGACATGTATCGCGAAATCGCCGACCGCAAATACGGCTATGCGGCGGCGTCCGAGCAGATCGGCTGGACCGCGCCGGTCTATATCGCGGAAACCGACGAGCAGGCGGTCGCCGAGGCCAAGCCGCACATGGAGGCGCTGTTCAACAAGTTCCTCTATCTGCCCTTCGACATGCTGTTCCCGCCGGGTTATCTGACGGCGGACTCCTACAAACGTGTCGCCGCCCACAAGCGCACCATTCAGGGCGGCCAAAATATCGAGAACATGATCGAACAGGGCATCATCATCGTGGGCAGCCCGGAGACCGTGCGCCGGCGCATCATCGAGAGTCACCACCGCATCGGGTTCCACAATTTCGTCTGTCTGCTCCAGTTCGGCACGCTGCCGCCCGACCTTACCGAAAAGAACATCCGCCTGTTCGCCGACGAAATCCTTCCCGCCATCCAGCCGCTGAGCGACAAGGAATATCGCGGTTTCGAACCGGCCGCCGCCTGAAGGAAAAGGCCGAATGCTCGACAAGCTGAAATTCAACGGACAAGCGGTGATCGTGACCGGCGCCGGGACCGGCATCGGCCAGGCCTGCTGCGTGGTGCTGGCCGAGCTTGGCGCGAAGGTGATCCTGGTCGGACGCACCATGGAGACGCTGCGGGAAACCGAGGCGCTGATCGCGGATTCCGCGGTCGGGTGTTCATCGCACGTTGTCGATGTTTCCGAGGAAGATCAGGTGGCGGCGCTGCGGGACGCGGTCGCCGCCGAACACGACCACGTAAAGGCGGTGATCAACAACGCCGGCACCAATTTCGTCTCTCCGATCACCGAGCTCGCCACCGAGGACTGGAACCGCATCATCGCGGTCGATCTCACCAGCGTCTTTCACATGTGCAAGTCCTTCATCCCGATGCTGGCGGCGGCGCCGGGCGGCGGCGCGATCGTCAACGTGGCGTCGACCTTCGGCGTCATCGGGCACGCGGAAATGCCCGTTTATTGCGCGGCCAAGGGCGGCATGATCTCGCTGACCCGCCAACTCGCCGTCGATTACGGCAAGCAGGGAATCCGGGTCAATTCGCTGTGCCCCGGCGCGACCATGTCGGCCCGGGTCAAGGGCTATATGGACAAGGGGCTGGTCGATACCGAAGCGACGCTGAACATGGCCCTGCTGGGCCGCTTCGCCGAGTGCGACGAGATCGCCAACGCCGCCGCTTTCCTGGCGTCCGACGCGGCGTCCTATGTGCACGGCACGGCGCTGGTCGTCGACGGCGGCCAGACCATCCATTAGCGCATGATCCGAAAGAAAACGGCGGCCCCGGTTGCTGGCCGCCGTTTCTGACCTGTCGCCTGGAATGGGTTCAGCCGAACTGTCGTCCTCCATAGCGTGTGTGCCGCCGGAGGTAATCCATGGCTCGCTTAATGGCGAACCTGGGTGCAGCCGGCTCCATGCACCGGGCCTTCTTACGGGCCCGAATACACAGAACCGGTTGCTTCCCATCCTTGGCGTCGCGCGCCCGTATGGGCGGCGCCACCAAAACCCGGCCTGTTTGGACCGGACGGCGACTTTATTAGCCGCCATTGACTTAGCGCATGCAAGAAACATGCCAGTTTCCACAAATGTCTATATTTCAACTGGTTACGGCGATTCACGTTAACTGAAATTCGAAAGGTGTAAAATTAACCGACAATTTCGGCGACCCGGACGCAATTATTGTAAAGAAATCCGACATCGAATCGCCTTTGATCCCTGAACCGGGAACGATCCAAACTTAAGTCGGCGAACCGCACGGCCGATTGACAGCGCCGGACGCGCGCGCGAGCATCGTTGATCACCATCGGGACAAGGAAAAGAA
>CAZPMO010000004.1:16187-24779 GCA_964587515.1 uncultured Rhodospirillaceae bacterium
CGCTTACGAGACCATTCGCATCGAGAAAGACGACGGCATCGCGTGGCTGTATATGAACCGGCCTGAAAAGCGCAACGCCATGAACCCCCAAATGCATTACGAGATGGACCGCGCGCTGCCCGAGCTTGAGGCCGATACGGAGGTCAAGCTGGTGGTGCTGACCGGCGCCGGCGAGACGTTCTGCGCGGGGCAGGATCTCAGGGAATATTTCAGAGGTCTCGACGGCAACCCGGCCGAGCGGCGGCGCGTTGGCGAGGCCAGCGAACGCTGGCGCAACCGACGGCTGAGCACCTTCAATAAGCCGACCATCGCAATGGTGAACGGCTATTGCGTCGGCGGCGGCTTCACCCAGATGCTGTGCTGCGACTTCGCGATCGCGGCCGACGAGGCGATATTCTGCCTGTCGGAAGTCAATTGGGGCATCCTACCGGGCGGGCTGGTCTCGAAGAAAATCGCCGACGCGATCCTGCCGCGTCACGCGATGTATTACGCGTGCACCGGGCGGACGCTGGACGGCGTCCGCGCCGCCGAGATCGGTTTGGTGACCGCGTCGTTTCCGCTGGCCGATTTGCGGTCTGAAACCGTGGCGCTGGCCCGCGAGCTGATGGAAAAGAATCCGGAAGTGCTGCGCGCCACAAAGCACGCGATCCGCGCGGTGCGCACCATGGGCGACGACCAAGCCTTCGATTACCTGGCCGCCAAGAGCGCGGAGATCAAACAGAGAGACCGCGAGAACGCCTATCAGAACGGTCTCAAGCAGTTCCTCGACGATAAATCCTACAAACCGACCTTCGGCGCCTATGACCGGGAAAAGGCGGCCTCGGAATAGGGCCCTACCCCAGCCCCTTCAGGCCCTTTTTCTGCTCGTCGCCGAAGCCGATCCAGCGGCGTTCGCCGAATTCGAAGACGGGACGCTTGATCAGGGTGGGGTTCTTCAGCATCAGGGCCGCGGCCGAGACCGGCGAGACGGTGTTGCGCACCGCTTCGGGTATCTGCCGCCACGTGGTGCTGCGCCGGTTGAGCAGCGTCGACCAGCCGAGATCGTTGATCCATTCGTTCAAGGTCGCGGGATCGAGCCCCTCGGTGTGAAAATCGTGGAACTTGTATTCGATATCTTGTTCGTCGAGCCATTTGCGCGCCTTGGCGCAGGTGTCGCAATTGGCGAGGCCGTACACTGTCAGCAAGCCGGAAAATTCGTGAACCGTCTCTTCGAGAAGCTCCAGCCCGGCGGCGGCGAACTCCCACATATTGGCTTCGCGGTCGTCCTCGTCGGTGGCGATGGTCATCACCCGTTGCAGCGGCCCCGTGATGGCGTAGCAACAATGTCCGGGATTGTCGCCATAGCGGTTTTCGCCCGGTCCGGCGGCGCCGCTTTCGCCGAGCCCCCATGTCGCGCCCAGCCGGTCGCGGATCGAGCGCGCGGCGAGTAGCGCATATTCCTCGGTCGAGCCGCGCATCGCGGCCTGTTCCTTGTTAAGCCGCAGCAATCCGCGCCGCGCGCTCCTGGTATAGACAACACCGCCGCCCAGGAAATAGGCCGATGCGCCGGGGATCGACAATAACGCGGCCGAGATCAACCCGCCGGCCGCGGATTCGGAAATCGCGACCGTCTGCTCGCGCTCCTTCAGAAGCGTCGCCACCGAACGCGCCAAGGCCGTCAGTTCCGGCATCGATATCTCCCACTGCCACGCGGATGGATCCAGATGGGGACCCGGTTGGGGACCCGGTTGGGGACCCGGTTGGGGACATAGCAGCCGCGCGCGCCGCTGCCAAGTCGCTTGATCAGCACCCGCACGCGCCGTCGATGTGGAAAAGCCGCGCGGCGGTATCGCCCAGGATCGCCCTGGTGTCGATTTCCGATAGCCCGGCTTCCCGCACCACGCGGCACGGCTCCATGTCTCCGATCGGAAACGGATAGTCGGACCCCAACATTACCTTGTCGGCCCCGGCCTTTTCGCATAGAAATCTCAGCGTTGCCGGATCGAACAATACGCTGTCGAAGAAGAGCCGCTCGAATCCCTCCTGGGGGTGCGCATATTTACCGGGATGGATTTCGGCGTTACGCGCGAGCCGACCCAACATATAGGGGATCGCGCCGCCGCCATGGGACAGAACCACGTTCATGCCGGCATACTTCGTAAAGTGCCCGGCATACAGCAGTCGCGCGATCGCGGTGCTGGTATCGACGCCGCGCCCGACCGCGTTGATCATGTCGTAATCCAGAAGCCGGGGATCGCCGCAGCCGAACATCGGGTGGATATAAACCGTGGCACCCAGATCGGACGCGGCCTGCCAGAACGCGTCCAGGTCGGGGTCATCGAGATTGCCGGTGCTGCCCTTGGGCTGGGTGCCGATCATCACACCGGAAAAGCCCGCATCCAGCGCCTCGCGCAGCACGTCGGCGGCGAGCGCGCCCGATTGCAGCGGGACGCTGGCGAGACCGGCCAGGCCCTGCCGGCCGGTCGCCTCGGAGAGATGTTCGTTCAGGAAACGGCTCCACGCCGCGCCCTCGTCCGCCGGGATTTCGTAGCCGAAGCTGTCGAGCCAGCCGCCGCAGACCTGCACGTCGATGCCGTTTTCGGCCATCCACGCCAGACGCTTTTCGGGATCGCGCAGCCCCGGCGAAACCGGTCGCGTCGGCGCGCCGCCGGCGAAGGCCAGGCGAAACGCATCATCCTCGCGCATCAACTCGACCGATGGGAAATCCGCGCCGCGCGCAGCCAGCGCGTCCAGCATCGGCTGCGGCACGAAATGGGCATGGGTGTCGATAATCATGCGGTCTGCTCCGTTCTTTTGGCGTGAAGGGCGGCCTCGATGTCGCTCGGGCGCATGGGCAGTTCGTCTATGGCGATACCGAGCGGCGCCAAAGCGTCGTTGACCGCGCTGGCGATGGCCGCCGGCGCACCGAGGTAACCGCCCTCGCCCGAACCCTTCTGGCCCAGCGAGGTCAGAGGCGACGGCGTGCAGTGTTCGACGTCGCGCACCGTCGGAATTTCGTGCGCCGACGGCATCAGGTAGTCAACGAAGGTGCCGGCGAGAAGCTGGCCGTCCTGGTCGTACTCGAATTTTTCGTAAAGCGCCGCGCCGATGCCGTGGGCGACGCCGCCGATGATCATGCCGCGCACGATATCGGGGTTGATCACCGTTCCGCAATCATGGGCGATGCTGTAATCGACGATGGTCACCTTGCCGGTGCCGGGGTCTATTTCGACGAACGGAATGTGCGCCTGGAACGAGAAACAGGGATAGATCTGGACGCGGTTCTGTTCGTCGGGCAGATCGCCGCCGCCGGGCACTTGAATCACCTCCGTCGCCTGCAAGCCGGGCTGCATGCCGGGCGGCAGATTATGAAATTGGCGATGGGCGATGATCGCGACGCGTTCCCAGGTGATCTTGCGGTCCGGCGCGCCGCGCACCCAGACGTCGCCGCCGCCATATTCAACGTCGGCCACCGGGACGCCGAGATTGTGGGCGGCGATTTCCAGCACCGCCTGCTTGATTTTGCGCGCCGCGCCCGACGCCGCGCCGCCCAGCATGATCGCCATGCGGCTCGCCACCGGGCTGCGCGTCGGCAGGCTTTCGATCGAATCGGAATGCACGACGCGGATGTCGTCGGGGTCGCGCTCGAGCTCCTCGCCGGCGATGGTCGAGAGCAGCGTCTCGTGCCCCTGGCCGGACGTGGTGGTGCCCATAATGCCGGTGATACGGCCGTGCGCATCGACCCGGATCTGACACGCCTCGACGAACATGGTGATGTCGAGCTTCTCGTTCATCAGACGCTCGAAGATATTGTTGCCGCCGCCGGGCTCGATGCAGGTGGCGATCCCGATCCCGGCGAGCTTGCCGGCGGCGCGCGCCGCATCGCGCCGGGCCAGCAATTCGTCGTAGCCGGCAAGGTCCATCGCCTTGTCGAGCACGGTATGGTAGTCGCCGCTGTCGTATTTGGTGCCCGTGGGGATGGTCCACGGGAATTCGTCGGACCTGATGAAGTTGCGGCGGCGCACCTCCAGCCGGTCCAGCCCGAGATGGCGGGCGACCTTCTCTATGCCGGTTTCGACCATGAAGTTGGTGGGCGACTGGCCGAAACCGCGCACCGGCACTTGCCCGGTCTTGTTGGACAGCACGGAGACCGCCTCGTAGGAAACGCTGTTGACGCGGTAGGGGCCGACGATCGCGGTGATCGGCTTGGCGAGCTGCAACGGCGCGCGCCCCGGATAGGCGCCGACATCGTCGATCGCGCGGAAACGCAGCGCATGGATCAGACCGTCGGAATCGAAGGCCATCTCGGCATCGAAGATCCGGTCCGGTCCATGGGCGTCGCCGCCCGCCATGTTGTCCAGCCGGTCCTCGATGAAACGCACCGGCCGGCGCAGCTTGCGCGCCAGATAGCCGACCAGAACAGTATGCTTGATGCCGCGCTTGACGCCGTAGGAGCCGCCCACATCCACGTCGTGATGGACGCGCACGGCGTTCAGCGGAATCCGCAGCGCGTTGGCGATCTGTTCCTGATAGTTGGGCATCTGAATCGAGGCCCAGACATCGAGCATCTCGACCGCCTCGTCCCAGCGCGCCGCGATCCCGAATGTCTCGATGGGCACGGTGGAGCTTCGCCCCCAACGCGCGCGATATCTCACGCGATGCTCGGCTTTCTCGAAATCCTCGTCGACCGGGCCCCATACGAAAGTATCGTGGAACAGCACGTTGGAGCCGTGATCGGGATGGACCAGCGGCGCGTCCGCGTCCATCACATGTTCGGAATCGACCGCCGCCGGCAACGCTTCGTAATCGACCTCGATCAGCTCGGCGGCGTCCTCGGCGATATAGCGGGAGTCCGCGACCACGGCGGCGACCCATTCACCGGCATAACGCGTCATGCCGACCGCCAGCGGGAACCAGCGCACATTGGGCAGATCAAGTCCGTGGAACATCTGACTGGTCTCGGCCGACAGCTCGTCACCGGTCAGCACCGCGACCACGCCCGGCAGCGCCAGCGCCGCCTCGGCGCGGATCCCGTTGATATTGGCGCGTGGATGGGGGCTTACCACCATGGCCACATGCAGCATGCCGGGCAGGTTCGTGTCGGCGACATACTTGCCCTTGCCCGCGACGAAGCGGCGGTCTTCCTTGGTGCGGCGCTTGCGCGCGACATAGTGGAAGTTGCGACCGTGGGAAGGCGCCGGCGCGTCAGCCATTTCCGCCCCCTTCCTCCTTCTCGCGTACGGCCGCCAGCGCGATCGCCTCGACAATTTGCTGATAGCCGGTGCAACGGCAGAGATTGCCACCGATCGCCTCGCGAATCTTTTCCTCGTCGGGGTCCGGATCGGCATCCAGCAACCCGCGCGCCGCCATCAGCATGCCGGGCGTGCAATAGCCGCACTGCATCGCGTGCGCTTCCCAGAAACTGTCCTGCAAGGTCGACAACGTGCCGTCCGCGCCGGTCAGCCCCTCGACAGTGGTGATCTCGTGGCCGCCGGCCTGAACCGCGAACATCAGACAGGCGCGCACCGGGTCGCCGTCAAACAGCACCGTGCAGGCGCCGCACACACCATGTTCGCACCCCGTGTGCGTACCGGTCAGTCCCATGGTCTCGCGCAGATAGTCGACCAGCGTCATGCGCGGCGGCGCCTCGCCCTGGTGCGGCCGGCCGTTGATGACGAAACTGACTTGCTGTCGGATCATGGGAGAGCCTCGTCGCGGGCGTCGATGATCGCGCGTTGCAGGAGCACCCGGGCGACGCGGCGTCGGTAATCGGCGCTGGCGTGGACATCGTCGTCGGGCTCGATCGCATCCGCCATGGAAGCGGCCGCGTCCTCGACCGTCGCTTCATCGAGCCGCGCGCCAACCAGCGCTTCGGCCACGTCGACGAGGCGGACCGGCGCGGGCGCAACCCCGCCGACACCGCACGCGGCGCGGCGACATATACCGTCGTCATCGAACGAAAGCTGGGCGGCGGCGGCAGCCACCGCGAAATCGCTCTGGCGAGACGAAACCTCATGGAAGCCGCAACCCACCGTTCCCGCGCCGGACCAGACCGGGAAACGGATTTCGGTCAGGCACTCGTCGTCGGCCAACGCCGTCATCATCGCGCCTTGGAAAAAATCGGCCGCCGCGATGACGCGCTCGCCGCGCGCGGTCGAGCGCGCGACGATGCCGGCGTCGAGAGTGCGCGCCACCAGCGGGATTTCCGCCGACGGATCGGCGCAGGCGAGACTGCCGCCAACGGTGCCGCGATTGCGCGTCTGCCAGTGGCCGACGAAGCGGATCGCGCGGCCCAGCAGGGGCAGGTGCGCCGCGATTTCCGGTGAATGTTCCGCATATCGCTGGCGCGTGCCGGCGCGCACGATCAGCGAGTCACCGATCGCCGCGATGCCCTTCAGTTCCTCGACGTCGTTGATGTCGATCAGCAGCGACGGGCGCGCAAGACGCATCGCCATCAGCGGCGCCAATGTCTGGCCGCCGGCGATGATCTTGCGTTCCTCGTCTTCGGAGCCATCGGCCAGCGCATCGCATATTTCCGCGATTCCGCCGGCGCGAAGATAATCAAACTCTGCCGGTTTCATTGGGGTCCGCGTCTCCCTGAGGGCGGCAGAGTCCCCGGCGCGCCGTCCGAGGTCAAGCGCCGAAATCAATTTTTCTTGCGCGCCGGGACAGTATTCCCAATTGAGGCTGGCCGCGCGGGGAAATATGCTTATTGTTGGGTTGCGGTACCAGTCGGGGGGGGCTGATGCAAAAACTCGCCGCGGGCTATCTGCGCCTGATAAACTTTTTCAGGGTGGCAGCCGGCGTAATAATTTTCGTCGCGTTCGTGCTTATCGTCGTCGACGTTTTCATCCGCCTGATCGGTTGGCAACCCTGGCTCTATTCCAGCGTGCTGGTGGAATACGGTCTTTTGTGGTTCACCATGCTGGCGGCGCCCTATCTAGCGCGTGTCAAGGCGCACGTGTTCATCGACGCCATCACGCGGATGCTGCCGCGGGCGGCTCAACGCATCGCCGCCAAGTTCGCCTACCTGCTCTGTATCTGCGCCACGCTGGTGTTCGCCTATTTCGCGATGCAATTACTGATCGAATCGATCGAGTCCGAGGCGGTCGACATCCGCGCCGTCGACATGCCGTTGTGGACGTTGCTGCTGCCGATACCGTTCTGTTTCGTGCTGGTGGCGTTCGAGTTCGTCCGTTTTCTGGTCGGTATCGATTCCATGTATGGCGACCGCACGGTCGTCAGGGAAAACGTCTGACCATGGAGTGGTACTGGGCTTTCGCGCTGCTGCTCGGCATGATCATCACCATGATGGCGATGGGAATCCCGGTCGCCATCGCCTTCCTGACGACCAACATCGTGGGCTGGCTGTTCTTCAACGAATGGGAACCCGCCGCCGTTCTGCAGGTGGTCGACAACTCGACCATTCTGATCACCCGGTTCACCCTGGGCCCGGTGCCCATGTTCATCATGATGGGGGCGATATTTTTTCATACCGGGCTGGCCATCAAGGTGTTCGACGGGCTCGACGCCCTGTTCGGGCGGCTGCCGGGGCGGCTGTGCTATCTCACGGTCGCGGGCGGCGCGATTTTCTCGACGCTGACCGGCTCGTCGATGGCCAATACCGCGATGCTGGGCTCGCTGATGGTGCCGGAGATGCAGCGCCGCGGCTACAACCAGCGCATGTCCATGGGACCGATTCTCGGCACCGGCGGACTGGCGATGATCATCCCGCCCTCGGCGCTCGGCGTGCTGCTCGCCTCCATCGCCGGCATCGACGTCGGCCGGTTGCTGATCGCGGGCTTCATCCCGGGCTTTACCCTGGCCGCTTTATACGCGGCGATGATCACGCTGCAGCTTTGGATGAACCCCGACGCCGCGCCGTCCTACGATGTGGAGCCTACCTCCATCGTCCAAAAGGCGATCCTGGTGTGCACCAACATTCTGCCCATGGGTTTCGTGGTGTTCATGGTGGTCGGTTTTATCATCCTGGGCTGGGCGACGCCGACCGAAGCCGCCGCCGTCGGTGTGTTCGGGGTCATGGTTCTCGCCGGCGCCTATGGGGCGCTGAACTTCAAATCGATCGTCGTCTCGGTCGACGGCACGGTGCGGGTCGCCGCCATGGTGTTCTTCATCCTGATGAATTCGACCGTGTTCAGCCAGTTGCTGGCGTTTTCCGGCGCCACCGCGGGCATGCTGGAATGGGCCACGTCCTTCGAGGTCAACCGGCTGATCATCCTGCTGGTGATGTTCGGCGTGCTGTTGATACTCGGCATGTTCATGGATGCGGTCTCGATGATGCTGATCACCGTGCCGATTTTCTTCCCGCTGGCCCAGCAGCTCGGCTTCGATCTGGTGTGGTACGGACTGTTCGTGCTGATCACCATCGAGATGGCCGGCACCACCCCGCCCTTCGGGCTGTTGCTCTATGTGATGCTGGGCGTCGCGCCCAAGGGCACGACGTTGTTCCAGGTGGCGGGCGCGGCTTTCCCGTTCCTGATCTGCGACGCCATTCTGATCCTGATCCTGGTGTGGTTCCCCAACCTCGCGCTGTGGCTGCCCAGTCTGATGTGAGTTTCGTCGGATAACCGGCACGAAAAACGGCCCCCCCCC
>CAZPMO010000004.1:24789-64130 GCA_964587515.1 uncultured Rhodospirillaceae bacterium
GGGCGGCGCCGTCTTTATTTCGCCCTGGAAAGGCGGAATCAGCTTATTTGCTGTACATCTTCGCCTTTAGAGACTTGTAGTCGATATTGTATTTGCGGGCGTCGTTTTCGGCCCACTTCGAGCTGTAGATCGTGTCGACATAGGCCTTTCTGTGGGCGCCCTGAAGATCAAGGATCTGGACGCCGGCCTTCTTCAGCTTGGCGTCGTCCACATGCGCCTTCTTGATGATAATGGAATCGCTGGTGCTCTCATAGACGCCGGCCTGTTTGGTGATCAGGCTCTTCTGGGCCGAACTCAAACCGTCCCACTTCTTCTTGTTCACCAGCGTCATCAGTGTGGCGCCGAAGAAGCCGGGCTCGACGCGATATTTCAGGAACCGCTGCCAGCCATACTTGCCGATGGAGCCCCACGGCCACGCCAACCCGTCGACCACGCCACGCTCCAGCGCCGCATAGACATCGCTGGGCGAGATGGTGATCGGCGTCGCGTTCATCGCCTTGAAGAACGCGTTGTAGAGACCGGTCGAGCGCATCTTGCGGCCGGTCAGATCGATACCCGTCTTGGTGCTGAGCGTCGGCTTGAAGCGCGTGTAGATGAAGAACTTCTGGCCCGTGAAATGGACCCACGCCACGATCTGCGCGTTCAGCCCCTTGTTCCAGGCCTCCTGCAGCATACCCATGGCGCCGTTCGACTTAAGCTGTGCGCGGGTCTTGTTCTGCAGGCCGGGCATGCGCGCAGCCGACAGGATGCCGCCGTAATAGGCCGCCGGGCAGACGATCATGTCGATAAGGCCGCGCTTCAGCGCCGGCGCCTGCTTCTGGCGAGGCGTCACTTCGGGACCACCGAGATAACGCAGCTTGAGATCGGTCCCCATGGCGTTGAGCGGCGTGAAGAAAGTATCGAAATAGGCTTCGATATAGTCGTGGTTTCTGGCGAGACAGGTGCTCACCTTGAGCGTGGTCGCCGATTGGGCGGGTAACGCCGACATGGCGATGGCGAACGCCACCGGCGCCAATGCGGCCGTGAGCATGGATTTACGGATCATCGTTTTGGACCTCCCTTTGCTTGGTCTTTCGCGAATGCGCGGCGAGATTCGCCACTTCAGCTTTGTTTTGCGCGTCGAGTATTCACCACAAACGGGATGCCGTAAAGCCGAACCTCATATGGCGATCCATCCCGAGGCCTCGGATTGCAGGCGCCGCAGACGGGAAGTTTGTTGACGGAATTCGGCGTCGTATGCCACGCTGCAAGCCGCATGTTTCCTGGATTGAAATCTGGGAAATTCGCCCGCGCGGGAGGACAACGCGATGAATAATAACGACGGGTCGGGTTACGGCCGCAATGCGATCGTTCCCGCCGAGGATGCGGCGCTGACGCATGTTGGTCTGGGAACGCCGATGGGAGAGCTGTTGCGCCGTTATTGGCAGCCGATATGCATGTCGTCGGAGATCGACGAGCTGCCGAAATACGTCCGCATCATGGGCGAGGAACTGGTGGCGTTCCGCGATGGATCGGGCGTCGTCGGGGTGGTGGGCGCTCATTGCATTCACCGCGGCACATCGCTGGAATACGGTCGCATCGAGACCGACGGCATCCGGTGCTGTTACCACGGCTGGCTGTTCGACGCCGAGGGGCGCTGCCTGGACCAGCCCGGCGAGCCGGACGCCAGCGACTACAAGGACAAGGTTCGCCAGCCGTGGTACCCGGCGGAGGAATATTACGGGCTGGTGTTCGCCTATATGGGGCCGCTGGACAAGAAACCGGTGCTGCCGCATTACGACGTTCTCGAAACGCGCGACAAGACCCAGCTCTTCACCTACCGCAACTACAGCCGCGGCGTCGTCGCCGAGTGCAACTGGCTGCAGCTCCAGGAGAACGCCGCCGACCCGGTCCATACCTACGTGCTGCACGCCTGGAACCCCGGCCTGTTCGAGTTCACCGATGCGTTCGGCGCCGTGCCGATCATCGACTACGAATTCACCGACACCAGTGTCGCATATGTCCGAACCGCCGTTCTGCCGAACGGCAACCGCTTCGTTCGCACCTCTCAGGTCTTCGTGCCGACCGCGCGCTCGGTGCCGCCCACCCAAGTCACCGGCAACAAGCCGAACGCCGAGACCGAGCGATCCAGGATGGTCGGTTGGTGGGTCCCGGTCGACGACTCCCACACGATCGGTTTCCATTGCGAATTCGTCGAGTCGACGCACCAGATTTTCCAACCGACGGAGCCGCCGACCCCGCGAGATTACGAGGAGACCCAGCGAACCCCCGACGACTGGGAGGCGCAGATCAGCCAGCGGCCGATCGCGGTACACGCGCTCGAGCACCTCGCCACTTCCGACCGTGGCGTCGTTTCGTTTCGCCGCAAGTTGAGGGAGGCGATCGCGGCGGTCGAGCGCGGCGAGGATCCACCGGGAATCATTCGCGATCCAGCCGAACGGGTGGTCGCGGTTGCTTCGCGCAACGATGTCGTATCTCCCGAAGAACCGGCGCCGGTCTCGTAGGGCAATTCCAATGAAGTCTGATGATGCTGTATCACGCCGGGTTCACGGCCCATGGCGGACTCCGGAGGTTCGCACACTTTCCTTGTCCGCTTCGGACGAGTACCATCGCCCGCGTTGACATGGTTGACCGCACCTGCGGAAGCACGGGGAGGATGGTAAGCTGAAAGCTCTGGCCGCCGGCCACATGGCGCTGCTCAACGCGCTCAGATTTCTGTCGAGCGTCGTGATATTTGCGATTTTCGCGCTGATCGCCACGGATGTGCTTGTTCGCTCCATAGGCCTTTCACCTTGGACCTACACCAGCGGCATCGTCGAATACGGCCTGCTGTGGTTCACCATGCTCGCCGGACCATATCTGTTGCGGATCAAGGGGCATGTCTTCATCGACGCGGTCACCCAGTTGATGCCCGGCGCGATCCAGCGCGTTCTGGCCAAACTGGTCTACGTCATCGGCGTCTGCGCCTGCTCCACATTTTGCTACTACTCCGTGCGGCTCCTTTTGGACGCCATCGAAACGGGGGAGATCGATACAAGGGGCGAAGACATGCTGTATTGGACGCTCTATTTTCCCATGCCGATTTGCTTCCTCCTCATGGCGATCGAGTTCGCCCGTTTCCTGCTGGGGGTCGACACCATGTACGGCGACCGAACCGAAGTGAGGGATTCCGTCTAGTGGAGTGGTACGAGGCGTTTGCCCTGCTGCTGGGCATGGTGGTCTGTTTGATGGCGATCGGCATGCCGGTCGCGGTTTCCTTCATTACCACCAACTTCATCGGCATCATGATTTTTGCCGGCGATGCCGATGGTTTGATCCAGGTGGTCGACAATTCCACCATCCTGATCACCCGCTTCACGCTGGGGCCGGTGCCGATGTTCATCCTGATGGGATCATTATTCTTTCATACCGGGCTCGCGATCCGCGTCTTCGATGCGCTGGACGCCATCTTCGGCCGTCTGCCGGGCCGGCTGTGCTACCTGACCGTCGCGGGCGGGGCGATTTTCTCGACCCTGACCGGATCTTCCATGGCGAACACGGCGATGCTGGGGTCGTTGATGGTGCCGGAAATGAAGCGGCGGGGCTACAACGCACGCATGTCGATGGGTCCGATTCTCGGCACCGGCGGCCTCGCCATGATCATCCCGCCTTCCGCGCTGGGCGTGCTTCTCGCCAGTATCGCCGGCATCGACGTCGGCAAGCTGCTGGTGGCGGGTTTCCTGCCCGGGTTCGCGCTGGCCGGACTCTATGCGGGGCTGATCACGCTCCAACTATGGATGAACCCGAATGCCGCGCCGGCCTATGACGTGGAACCGACCAGCCTGTTCCACAAGCTGAAGCTGATCGTCACCAACATCCTGCCGATGGGAATCGTTGTCTTCATGGTCATCGGTTTCATCATCCTCGGCATCGCGACACCCACCGAGGCCGCCGCCAGCGGCGTTCTCGGTGTCATGGTCCTTGCCGCGGCGTTCCGCGTCATGACCTGGACGTCGTTGAAGAATTCGCTCGACGGCACAGTGCGGGTCGCCGCCATGGTGTTCCTTATCATCATGAATTCGACAGTATTCAGCCAATTGCTGTCGTTTTCCGGCGCCACCGCGGGCATGCTGGAATGGGCGACCAGCTTCGCCGTTTCCAAATATGTGGTGCTGCTCATCATGTTCGCCGTCCTGATCCTGCTCGGCATGTTTATGGATGGGACCTCGATGATGCTGATCACGGTGCCCATCTTCTTTCCGCTGGCGCAGACATTGGGTTTCGATCTGATCTGGTTCGGGCTGTTTGTCCTGATCACGTTGGAGATGGCCGGGACGACGCCGCCATTCGGGCTATTGCTTTACGTGATGCTGGGCGTGGCTCCAAAGGGAACCACCTTGTTTCAGGTGGCGGGGGCCGCGTTCCCGTTCCTCATCTGCGACAGCATCCTCATTCTCATCCTGGTGGCGTTCCCCGCGCTGGCGCTCTATCTGCCCAGCCTGATGTGATAAGAAATGAAAGCGGCGCCGCCCAAGGGACGACGCCGTTTTCGTTCGAATGCCCGCCCGCTTCGATAGCGGCGCGGGTGGTATCGGGATCGCGCGGGATTACTTGTACATCATCGCCTTAAGCTTCTCGAAGGGGATGGTGTACTTGTACTTTGCGTTCTGCTTCCATTTTGAGCCGTAGATCGTGCCCAGATACGCCTTGCCCACGTCGCCGGTCAGCTTGAGAACCTTGACCCCGGCCTTGTCCTGTTTTTGAGCATCGACGATGGCCCGTTTCAGGTACATGGCGCCGCTATTGTTCTCGAAATCCAGTCCGACCTTGTTCAGCAGATCCTGGTCCGCCTTGGGCAGCGCGTTGAACTTGTCGAGATTGATCACCGCCATGGACGAGCTGCGGAAGAACGCGGGCTCGATGCGGTATTTGGTAAAGCGCTCCCAACCGTAGCGGCTGACCGCGCCCAGCGGATAGGCGAGCCCCTTCACGACGCCACGCTCCAGCGCCGTATAGACCTCGGTCGCCGAGATATTGACCGGCGTCGCGCCCATCGCCTTCATGAACGGATTGTACAATCCGGTCGAGCGCATCTTGATGCCCGACAGATCGAGGCCCGTCTTCGCATTCAGCTTGGGCTTGAAGGTGGTGTAGATGTGAAATCCGGCGCCGCCCCAGAACGCCCAGCCAAGAATTTTCGCATTGATCCCCTTTTTCCAGGCGTTCTGCAAAATGTCGTACGCGCCGCTCTTGCGAAGATCCTGAGGCGAAACATTCGAGGCGCCAGCGGTACGCGCCTCCGAAACCAGGCCGCCGTAATAGGCCGCCGGGCAAAAGATGATGTCGACGACCTTGCGCTTGAGCGCGATGTGCTGCTTGCGCCGCGGAATGGCTTCCGGGCCGCCGATATATTTGAGCGTGACCCCGGCCTTCGCCGCATTCACCGGTTCGAAGAACAGCTTGAGAAAGATATCGGCCTGATCGTCGTTCTTGACCAGGCAGGTGCTGACCTTGAGCGTGGTCGCCGCAACAGCGGGCGTTATCCATGCCGCGACGGCGAGCACCGTCGGGGCGACGAGAATGCCTAAAGCGGTCTTTCGGATCATCGGTCCCTTGCCTCCCAGTTTGGTTTTCCGTTGGCGACGCGCGATACCGCGCCGTTCGACATTATTCTAGCGGAGGCGAGTATTGTATAGAATCGGCGGGGCGTAAAGCAGGACATGGCGGGAAGAAACGCCGCGCCTACACCTTGTAGCCCGGATAGTTCTGTTCGACGAACGCCATGCTGGCCTGCCAGTCGCGACTGGAGGAATCGTAGACGCCGCGCTTGCCGGCGGCCTGGGCGCGCTGTTCGCAAACCTCCGGCGGCGGAATGATGAGTTCGTCCGCCGCGCCGATGGCGTTGGCCTGGGCGCGGCAGGCGAGTTCCAGGAAATGATGATAGATATAGGCCTCGGCCAGGGTGGCGCCGCACACCACCGCGCCGTGGTTTTCCAGCAGCATCGTCCACCTGTCGCCGAGCGCGCGGGCGATATCCATCGAGCCCTCGCGGGTCGCGTCGTTGGCGGCGTTCTCGTGATAGGCGATCCGGTCGTAAAAGCGCATCGCCTGCTGGGTAATGGGCAGCAGGCCGCGCCGGTGCGCCGAAACCGCGAGGTTGGCCGGCGTGTGGGTATGCACCGCCGAGATGATGTCACCCCGCGCTTCCAGCACACTGACATGCAGGTTGAACGCCGCCTTGCTCGACTGGTGGCCGTTGTCGATCAGGATGTTGCCGTCGAGGTCGTATTTTACGAGATTCGACGCCGTGACCTGCTCGAACAGCAGATTGTCCGCCTTCAGCAGGAAATGGCGCGGCTCGCCCGGCACCCGCACCGAGACATGGTTATATGTGAGATCGACGAAGCCGAAATGGGCCAGCAACCGGTGCGCCGCGGCAAGTTCGCATCGCGCGGTCCATTCCGCCTCGCCGACGGTGTCGCGGACGCTCATATGGTTCTCCCTGAAAATCAGTCGCGAAAAGTTTCGCAGATAGGTGGATTTTCGTCACGTCTTTCCGGGCGTCCATTCGCCGCCCCACCGCGCGGCGAACACCGCCGCGATGACGATCGCTCCGCCGAAAAGCTGTGGAACCGTCAGCGTCTGGCCCAGCACCACGAAACCCATCAACGTCGCGATGAGCGCCTCGGTATTCATGATCAGCGCCGAGCGCACCGATCCGATCATCGATGTCGCGACGAAGAAGCAGGTGACGCCGAGCCCATAGAAAACCGGCATCAGCAGATATCCGACCCACCCTTCCGTCGTGCTCGGCAGTCGCGGATCGCCGACCGCCAGCAGGCTCAGCAACACACAGACCAGCGCCGATGCCTGAACGTGGAAAGTCACCGGCCGGGCATCCTTGCCTTGCGCGAGCGATGTGCTGAACACCACCACCAGCGTCCAGGACACCGCCGCGCCCAGCGCCGCCCCGGCACCGACCAGATCAAGCCCGTCGCCGGTCACGTTGAACACGAACAGCAGACCGACGAAGGCGACCGCCAACCCGGAAACCAGCGCGCGGGTCATGCTTTCCTGGCCGATGGCGCTGGCCAGCGCGCCCACAAACAGCGGATAGACATAAAAGATGATCATGGCGAGCCCGACCGGAATATGGTCGAGCGAGGTATAGAGGAACCAGGATTGCGCCGCCTGGGCGATGCCCAGCACCAGCGCGAAGTTGCGGGTTCGCGGGGCGAGTACGGCCGGGGTCCCGGAGAGGCGCAGCAGCCCGTAGAGCACGATGATCGCGCCGACAAACCGGACGATCATTACCGCGAACGGATTGGCGCCGCCGCCATAGGACACGACCGCCGAGATCGACGTGGCCGACAGCAGCGTCGCCGCCAGCACCACCATCCCCGCCCCAAGCCATAGCTGTCTCGACATGCTGGACTCACCGGGTGAAAGGAGCCCGAGCGTCGCAGAACCGGGATTCCCGCGCAAGACGCCCGGCTTTCCCGTGGCGAGCCCAGCCGGTATGATTATCGGACCGGATTACGGACTGGACCCATCATGGCGTTGGAGATTATCCCGCTTAGCGAAAACATCGGCGCCGAAATTCGCGGTGTCGATCTGTCACTGCCTGTTGACGCCGCGACCGCCGCCGCGATGGAAGACGCGTGGAACCGGTACGTCCTGCTGCTGTTCCGCGGCCAAAATCTTTCCGACGAGGCGCTCAAGCGAAGCGCGGACTGGCTGGGAACGGCGAGCGATATCGTGATGCCGCTCGACCGTCGCGGCGACGACGATATCGCCGTCGCGCTGATCTCCAATATTCTCGACGAGGCGGGCAAGCCGATCGGCGCGCTGGGCGACGGCGAGATGTGGTTTCACCACGACAATTGCTATACCGCCGAACCGGACAAGGGGACCTGGCTGTACGCCGTCGAACTGCCCTCGAGCGGCGGCCACACATTGTTCGCCAACGGGTATCTGGCGTACGAGGCGTTGCCGGACCGCCTGAAACAGGCCATTGCGGGCCGCCGCGTGCTCCGCGTGTATGACTGGACCATCCGGGAACGTCCCGACGCCTCGAACCTCGACGGCATGCCGCATTTCTGGCAGCCAGCGGTGGTGGTTCACCCCAAGACGGGCCGCAAGGCGCTCTATGTGGACCGCCTGATGACCGTGGCGATCGAAGGTTACGAGGCGGGGACAAGCGACGCGCTGCTCGACGAGCTGTTCCCATATATCGAACGCGCGGATTACGACCATGCCTGGCGGCTCGACGATTATGTTCTGTGGGACAACAGGTGTTCGGCCCATGCCCGCACCGATTTTCCCGCCGACCAGCGCCGCCTTCTGAAACGGGGCAAGATCGCGGGCGAAAAACTGACCGCCGCCGTGGCGGCCTGAAGTCACATATGGCGACCGTCAGCACAGAGCGTCTTTGGTCGAGCCTGATGGAAATGGCGCGCATCGGCGCGACCGCGAAGGGCGGCGTCAACCGCCAGGCGCTGACCGACCATGACCGACACGGCCGCGACCTGTTCGTCCAATGGTGCGAGGCGGCCGGCTGTTCGGTCCGCATCGACGGGCTCGGCAACATCTTCGCGCGGCGGCCGGGCCGCGACGGGTCGCTGGCGCCGGTGCTGGCCGGCAGCCATCTCGACACCCAGCCGAGCGGCGGCAAATTCGACGGCGCCTATGGCGTGCTGGCCGCGCTGGAAGCGATTCGCGCGCTGAACGATGCCGGAATCGAAACCACGCGCCCCATAGAAGCGGTCGCCTGGACCAACGAGGAAGGCTGCCGGTTTACGCCGGCCATGGCGGGATCGGCCGGCTTCGCCGGCGTACTGAGCGCCGAGGAAGTGGGCGCCCGCACCGACCGGACCGGCGTGAGCTTCGCCGAGGAACTCGACCGCATAGGCTATCGCGGCGCGGAACCGGTCGGCGGGCGCGAGGTCGCGGCCTATTTCGAGCTTCATATCGAACAGGGACCCGTGCTGGAGACCGCGGAAAAAACCATCGGCGTGGTCACTGGCGCCCAAGCCCAGCGCTGGTACGACATCACGCTGGCGGGCCAGGAAAGCCACGCCGGCACCACCCCCATGACGACGCGGCGCGATGCGCTGCTGGGCGCGGCGCGGCTGGTGGAGGCGGTGAACCGGGTTGGTTTCGCGCATGCGCCGGACGGGCGCGCGACGGTGGGCCAGCTCGACGTTTCCCCCGATTCACGCAACACCATCCCGGGCGGCGTTTTCCTGACCGTCGATCTGCGCCATCCCGACGAGGACGCGCTCCGGGCCATGCTGGCGGAGGTCGAGACCCTGGCCCACGACATCGCGGGCGAACTTGATCTCGGCATCGAGATGAAAGAGACCGCGAAGATAGAAGCGGTGCGGTTCGCCGAATCCTGCGTCGCCGCCGTCGCGGACGGCGCTAAGACCCTCGGGCACCCGGCCATGAAGATCGTCTCCGGCGCCGGTCACGACGCCTGCAACATGGCCCTGATCGTGCCCACCGGCATGATTTTCATCCCCTGCGAGGACGGTCTCAGCCATAACGAGACCGAGGCCGCTACCCAGGAAGATTGCGCCGCCGGCGCCGCCGTGCTGCTGCACGCGGTGCGCACGCTGGCCGACTCGGTGTAGGAACCGGCACCCGAAACCGATAAAACACTCAGTATTTTTAATATAATAATATATCGATTAAAAAATTACTCAACCAGTTGAATTAACACGGTTTATTGTGATTTAAAAGCCTGCGGTATCCCAAATTTGTCAGTTTTTGACGCAAAATTTCAATGAACGAACATTGACTCGGAAGTACCCGAAGTTATACTGATTGAAACGCCTAGCAAATTTTAAGTTCCACAGGAGGTGATATGTTCCCTCGCAACGCTTGGTACGTAGCGGCAACCGCCGATGAACTGGGCCGCGAGCTATTGGGTCGCACTTTGCTGGACCGGCCGGTGGTGCTTTACCGCCGCGAGGATGGCGCGCCCGTGGCGCTCGAGGACCGTTGCTCGCATCGGTTCGTGCCGTTGTCCAAGGGATATCTCGTGGGCGACGTGGTTCAGTGCGGCTATCACGGCCTTGAGTTCGATTGCACGGGCGCCTGCGTTCACGTTCCGGGTCAGAATTCGACCCCATCGGGCGCCGACATCGAGGCCTTTCCGCTTTGTGAAAAATGGCAATTGATCTGGATCTGGATGGGCGACCCGGCCCTGGCCGATCAATCTCTAATCCCCGATATCTGGCGCAACGATCACCCGGATTGGACGGTGATCGTGGGCGAACCAATTCCCGTTCAGGGCGATTACCGACTGGTGGCCGACAACCTGCTGGATCCAAGCCACGTCTCGTTCGTCCACCGCTCGACACTCGGCACCGAGGTCGTCGCGGAAGTTCCTCAAAAAGCGACGCAGGAAGGCGACACCGTCCGCGTGACGCGCTGGGTCCTGGATAGTCCCGCCGCGCCGGTATACGCCAAGCTCGGCAATTTTGGCCCGGACGACAATGTGGATCGGTGGCAGATCATGACATTCACCGCGCCGTCGATGGTCGAAGTCTATATGGGAAGCTGCCTCACCGGCACCGGCGCGCCCGAGGGCGATCGAAGCCAGGGTATCGAGCTATATGCCTATAACCTGGTGACCCCGGAGACCGCCGATAGCTGCATCTACTTCTGGACCTTTGTCCGCGAATTCGCGGCCGGCGACACGAAAATTTCGGAGATGGTGCGCAGCAATTTCGTCGAAGCGTTCACCGAGGACGTCGAGGTCATCGAGCAGGTGCACGCCGGACTGAAACGATACGCCGACACACCGGTGAAAAACCTCCCCGTGGACGCCGGCGCGATTCGCGCACGGCGCGTCATCGACCACATGGTCACGGAGGAAGGCGCCACGCAATCGGCATAGCGCCATGGCGGTTCTATCCCCGCGTGGTCATGAGCCGGGACGCCTGATCGTACAGGCCCGTGAGAATCACCATTATCCCGGTGGCGTTTTCGACATTGGACAGCAGTTCGTCGCCCTGTTGCGGAAAATGAGCCAACAGGTCCTTCCGGGACTCGACATATGAGTTGCAGACGTCCCGCCCTTTTTTGGTGATTTGGTACGTGGTGCCGCGACCGGACGTTTTGGCCACCTTTTTTATCAGTCCCGCCTTGACCAGTTTGCGCACGCTGTACTGGATATTGGCCACGTCCGACCGGTTCGTAAAATGCTGCAGTTCCGTGATGCTTTTCGGGCGATCCATGGCGTTGATCGTGTGCACGATCACGCTGTCATGGCCGGTCAGATTGACGTCGCCGGTGATCAGCGACAGGCTTTTACCGGTATAGCGGTAAAACGCCTCCGACAGACAAATGAGCGCGTGCTGCAACTCGGCGAACGCGAGTTCCGTTTCCGTCTCACCCAGGTGCCACTGCTTTTCAGATTTGGATTTTTTCGTCACGGATCGTCTCCAAGGTTCATGCGAATAAGTAGCGACGCGCGGCACCGTTGCCTTAGGTCCCAGGTGATATGAGCGCTGCGCGCGACCATACCGCACATTCAGTGGTCGCAAAATACGCCGTTTCCGAATGTCCGTGACGAACCGCGAACAAATCCCAGCGAACGCTTCGCGGGGTCGTATCCGCGCCGGCGCGGCGGAAATTTATACGGCGCCGCCACCGTCCTGCCGCACGCGGTGCACACGTTGGCCGATGCGGTATAGGGGTAGTGTCTCCGCCCCACCGATAGATACACGTATATCGGGAAAAATGCGGACATCGCCAGCGCTACCCATCGCAGGTCGAAAAACGACAAACCCGCCCGGCGCGAATTGCTTCGATTAGAATAAATTTGTAAGCGCGTCCGTTTCGATAAATTGATTACAATGGGGCCATTCCGGCGTATTTTGGGTACTATTCGGTCTAAAAACGAAATTTATAAAAATACCTCTTGATTTATATGATCTTATATGATATGTTTATGGTTTGCGGGCGGATTGACCGCCCGGTTAATGGGAGACCAAATGGATGGTACTAACCAATGGACGGGTAAAACCGTTGCGCGATATTCTCAGAGAAGATGATTTTGACGACCTCGAATTCCGTCTTGCGCCGTCCATGCTCGAAGGCAGCGGGCGCTGGCAGAAGAAGGCGCAACGCTTCGCCTTCGACGAAGGCATGGGGCCGGACCCGGTGATCGACCGCATGCGCGACACCTGGCGCGGCGGCAAGCTTTTCAAGGAAGGCGGAGAGTCTCTGTACAAGACCCGCGCCGGCATCGGCGAAGGCGAGGTCAACGGCCGCATCGACGTGGCCAAGGCCGAGACGCTCTTGGAACAGGCCGGCGCCATGGACCTCACCGACCTGGAAGGCCCGACAGGCTTCTGGGCCGACGACAAGGAAGCCGGCATCCGAAAGTTCCAGACCGCCAATGGTCTGAAGACCGACGGCAAGATGCTGCCGCACGGCGAGACCATGCGCGCGCTTGAGGCGAAGCTCGCGCCCAAATCGGCCATAAAACCCGTGAAAGTCGCCAACGCCGCCGGCCCGATCGAAACCAAGTCGGACACACCCTGGTATCTGCTCCCCGAAAGCGAGGCCGAAAAGGCGGAGCGGGCGGAAGCCAAACGAGTTGCCGCTGCCTCGGCCGAAGACAACGGTACCAAGCCCGACGTAGCGGGAAAACGCCCCAATAATCCGCCTCCTATTTCCAATCCGACCGGCGGTGTCGAGCGAAACGATTCCAAAGGTCTCGGAAATTTTGGCGCATCACGTGCTGGAGGCAAACGTAAGCACCAGGGCACGGATATTACCGTGGCTCCGGGTGATCCGGTTGTTGCTCCCATTGATGGGAAGATCGTCAGACGAGGTCGGGCTTATTCGGAGGATAAGAGATTCGATACCGTGGAAATCCAGGGAACGGGAAAATATTCGGGAATGACGGTAAAGATTTTCTATGTTGATCGCGAAGGCCATGACAAGGGGCCAAACCCGGTGTTTGCAGTCAAGGCGGGCACGACCGTAATTGGAGGTGCACAGGATGTGCGTATCAAGCATGGGTCCGCAATGAAACCTCATGTCCACTTGGAGGTGTATTGGCAAGGCAAACGAGTCGATCCGTCGACAGTACTTCCATAGGGGGGTCTCATGGTTATTTCCAACCGGGCATCGCGCTCACGCCAAATGATCCGCCATGCGATCGTCGCAGCAGCGCTGATTTGTCTCACTGCGGGGCGGATCGCCGCAGACGGCCGAGATGACTCCGATGCGCTGGTGTTCGAGGCTCCATGCCAAGGCCCGGCTTCTACGCCTGCCTGCGCGTCCAAGACGTGGGAGGCATGCATGCTCTTTCGCGATCCGTCTCGATGCGAACTGGTCGGATTCCACGGCATGAAATTTTGGGACTGGGAACAGTTTCCTGCGAAAAAGTCGGAGTTGCCCCGTTTGGAAATTCCGTTGCTGAGTGTTCGTGGCCCGATCGACGGCGTGCGACGCGTGGAACCGGAGCGGTTTCGCGAAGGGCTCGAGGAACCTGGGGCGTTCAAAGTCCCCGGAAACATGATCGGCACGCATGAAGTCACTTTCAGGCTGAATATTTGTGGCGACCGTCCGTGTACCGCTCGTGGCAGCAACTTTTTCAGGAAACATGGAGATCGATGGGTGATCACCTCATGGGCGGACGACACGTTGTCATGTGAAGGATGGACGGAGGCGACCGAACCCGATTGCTCTATTTACATACCATTTCTTCGACCTTGGCAGCGGTGATGTCGTTTGGGGGTACAGAACAGCGCTTTTCGAAGATCGACGGGCCCGATTTTCTCTAAGTTATCAGGCGGAGCCCTCGTGGCGCTTCTCGCGATTTTCTCATCATTCGTGAGCGCGGACCAAATTGAGATTTCGCCCGGTGACCTGGTCTTCGGGGTGGGGTGCCGAGAGCCGGCATCCACCCCGGACTGCGCGTCGCTGAGCTGGGACGAGTGCTTTCGGTATCGCGATCCCGCACGCTGTGCCCAGGTGGGCTTTTCGGGCATGAGGTTCTGGGATTGGCGGCAACTGCCGGCGCGAAGAATTGAACTTCCCGTGTTGGCAACGCCGCAAGAGAGCTACCAGGGCCGAACCGAGGGCGTGCGCCGCGTCGGACCGGAACGGTTCCGCGAAGGCCTCGAGGAGCCCGGCGCCTTTGAGGCACCGCCGCATATGATCGGCACGCACGAAGTCACCTATCGGCTCCAAATTTGCGACAAGGGGCCCTGCACGGCGCGTGCAAGTGAGTTTTTCCGCAAGCAAGAAGACCGCTGGGTCATTACCTCGTGGACGGACAGCGCGTTGTCCTGCGAGGGCTGGGCCGCGAGCGACGAACCGCACTGCGCGATCTACATCCCTTTTCTAAAACGATGGAGCCCGCGACAGGGGAGACGGTAGACGAAGGGCGCGTTCGCCGCTTATTCGGCGGCGCCGACCGGGGTGCGGACGGTGGCGACGGCGGCGGGGGCGTCGCCTTTGCGGAAACGGTCGAGCAGGCCGCGCTGGCGGTCCTTGGCGGCTTTGATGCTGTCGAGCTTGATGTGGCCGAAACCCCGGATGCGGGCGGGGATCGCGGCCAGTTCGACGGCGGTCGCGTGGTTTTCCGGTTTCAGGCCAGCCGCGATGTCCTCGATCAGCGTGAAATATTCCTCGATCAGGCGGCGTTCGGCGCGCCGCTCGGCGGTGTGGCCGAAAATGTCGAAGGCGCCGCCGCGCAGGCCTTTCAGCCGCGCGAGCAGTTTGAATACGCTCAGCACCCAGGGGCCGAATTCACGCTTGTGCGCTTCGCCGGTCAGCGGGTCCTTGCGCGCCAGCAAAGGCGGCGCGAGATGAAAGCGCAGCGAGAGATCGCCCTCGAACGCGGCCGCGAGGCGGTCGGCGAAGGCGCCGTCGGTATAAAGCCTGGCGACTTCGTATTCGTCCTTATAGGCCATCAGCTTGGCGGCATTGCGCGCGACCGCCTCGGCAAGCCCGTCCGCGCCCGGCGCGCGGGTCGCCTCGGCGCGCCGCGCGGTTTCGACCAGCCCGCGGTAACGCGCCGCGTAAGATTCGTCCTGATAGGCGCATAGCAGCTCGGCGCGGCGCTCGATAATTTCCTCCAGCGTGGCCGAGAAACGTTCGGCCGCGGCGATCGGCGTCGCCGGCGTCGCGGCCTTCTCCACGCGGGCCGGGTCGGCCGCGTAGACGCGACCCCAGGCCAGCGCTTGCTTGTTGGAGACAACCGAGACGCCGTTGAGCTCGATCGCCTTCTCCAGCGCTTCGAGAGTGACCGGGATCAGACCGCGCTGGATTGCATAACCGACCATGAACAGATTGGTGGCGATGGCGTCGCCCAGCAGGCCGGACGCCATGCGCGTCGCCTCGACCAGTTCGCAGAGATTGTCGCCGGTCGCCTCGCGGATCGAGCCGAACAGCTCGGCGTCCGGGAACCCGGTGTCGGGATCGAGCGAAAACGCCCCGGTCGGCGCGCGATGGCTGTTGACGATGGCGCGGGTATGTCCCTTGCCGATCTTGCGCCGCGCCTCGCCGCCGCCGGCCACCACGGCGTCGCAGCCGAGCAGCAGATCGGCGAGCCCATCCGCGATGCGCGACGAATAGATGTCTTCGGGCGCGCCACCCACCCGCACATGGGTGACCACCGCACCGTTCTTCTGGGTGAGCCCGACCTGGTCGAGCACCGAAGCGCCGTGCCCTTCGATATGGGCCGCCATGCCCAACAGCGCGCCGATGGTAACGACGCCGGTGCCGCCGATGCCGGCGATCAGGACGTTGAAGGGTTTGTCGAGCGCCGGGGTTTCCGGCGCCGGCAATTCGGCGACAAATTCGTCGAGCAGGTCGCTCTCCACGTGCGCTTTTCGCAAGGTCGCGCCGCTCACCGTCACGAAGGACGGGCAGAACCCGTTGAGACAGGAGTAATCCTTGTTGCAGGACGACTGGTTGATGCGCCGCTTGCGGCCGAACTCGGTCTCGACCGGCTCCACCGAAATGCAGTTCGATTTCACCGAGCAGTCGCCGCAATCCTCACAGACATCGGTGTTGATGAAAACCCGTTCTTCGGGCTCCGGCGCGGCGCCGCGCTTGCGGCGGCGCTGCAATTCGGCGGCGCAGGTCTGATCGTAGATCAGCACCGTCACGCCCTCGATATCTCGCAGCTCGCGCTGGCGGGCTTCCAGCTCGTCGCGGTGATGCACGGTAACTTCGCTGGGCACGCCGCGCTCGCGCGCGTATTTGCGCGGATCGTCGGTCACGATTACGCATTTCCGGGCGCCTTCGGCCAGCACCTGGCGCGCGATCTGGGGCGGCGTGATGGACTGGGGCTGGCCGCCGGTCATGGCCACCGCGTCGTTGTAGAGCACCTTGTAGGTCGCGTTGACCCCGGCATAGATCGAGGCGCGGATTGCCAGTATCCCGGAATGGTGATAGGTGCCGTCGCCGAGATTGACGAAGACATGATTGACGTCGGTGAACGGCGCCTGGCCGATCCAGTTCACCCCCTCGCCGCCCATGTGCGAGAACGTCGCGGTGCGGCGGTTCATCAGCAACGCCATCCAGTGACAACCGATGCCGGCCTCGGCCCGGCTGCCGTCGGGCACCTTGGTCGATGTGTTGTGCGGGCAACCCGAGCAGAAATAGGGAATCCGCTCGATCTTGGGCGGCGTGGTGGCCAGCGCGCGTTCCTTGGCCTCGATGTCGGCGACACGCTCGGTGATGCGCACCGAGGTATGGAAACGTTCGATGCGGCTTGCGATCACACGCGCCACCAGGGCCGGGGTCAGCACGCCTTCCGCCGGCATCAGCCAATCCTGGTTCTCATCGAACTTGCCGACGATGCGCGGGCGCACCGATTCCTTCCAGTTATAGAGCTCGGCGCGCAGCTGGTTCTCCATGATGGCGCGCTTTTCCTCGACCACCAGCACCTCTTCGAGCCCCTCGGCGAAGGCGCGCGCGCCGGACCGTTCCAGCGGCCACACCATGCCGGCCTTATAGACGCGCAGTCCGATTTCGGCGGCCAGCGCTTCGTCGATGCCGAGATCGTCGAGCGCCTGGCGCACGTCGAGATAGGATTTGCCGCAGGTGAGGATGCCGAGACGCGGTTTCGGGCTGTCGATGACGATGCGGTCGATATTGTTTGCACGCGCGAATCGCAGCGCCGCATAAAGCTTGTGGCGGTGCATGCGGGCTTCGGCCTCGAGCCGGTTATCGCCCAGGCGGATGGCGAGACCATCCGCCGGCATCTCATTTTCGTCGTCGGGGATGATAATTCGCAGCCGGTCGGGATCGACGGAGATGCTGGCCGAGGAATCGATGGTCTCGGTCAGGCACTTGAAACCCACCCAGAGCCCGGCATAACGCGACATGGCGAAGCCCAGCAGCCCGTAATCGATATATTCCTGCACCGAGGCGGGATGCAGCACCGGCATCATCATCGAGGCGAAGCTGTGTTCGGACTGGGTGGCGAGCGTCGAGGATTCGGCGTCGTGATCGTCACCGACAAGCACCAGCACGCCGCCATGGGGCGACGATCCCGCGAAGGTGCCGTGACGCACCGCGTCCATGGAGCGGTCGAGCCCCGGCGCCTTGCCGTACCAGATCGAGAACACGCCATCATGTTTGGCGCCCGGGAACAGATTGACCTGCTGCGAACCCCACACCGAGGTCGCGGCGAGATCCTCGTTCAATCCGGGTTCGAAATGAATGTCGTGGCGTTTCAGGAATTCCTTGGCGCGCCAAAGCTCCATGTCGTAGCCCGCGATGGGCGAGCCGCGATAGCCGGAGATGAATCCGGCGGTGTTCAGCCCGGCCGCGATATCGCGGCGGCGCTGCTCCATGGGCAGGCGCACCAGCGCCTGCGTCCCGGTCGCGAATATTCGCCCCGATTCAAGGGTGTATTTATCGTCGAGCGAAACATCGGCCAACGCCATGTCGGAACCCCCAGTACGCGTGCGATACTACCCGCACGCTAAACGTTGGGAAATTGGTTAATTCAGGGTTAACCCGGCGCTTGGAAAGAGGGGGCGCAGGCCATAATCTGCGGGCGTTATCGGGATAATCAGGGAGTTGACGGATGACCGTAAATGCGATCGGCAAACGGACCGCCGAGGAAATCGTCGCGCTGCGCGAGCGTTGGCACACCAAGAACCATCCCTTTTATCTGGGTTTCCTGGAAGGCGAGATCGGGCTGCTGCCCATGGCGCGGCTGATGGCGCAGCATTTTCATCATGTGGCGCGCGTCCTGCCCGCCTTCGGCATCGCTTATTACCGCGCGCCGCCCGAGGCGCGACGTTTTCTGCTGGAAAACATTGCCGAGGAAGAAGGCATGATGGCGGGCCCCGGCGACGGTCGCGAGCCCCATGATCACCAGGAGCTGATCATGGATTACTGCCTCGCCGCCGGGATGACGCGCGAAGAGGTCGAGAATACCGAGCAGCTCGCGTCGTGGCGCGCGCGGTCGTACTTCTACATCAACACCATCCGCGACGAGCCGATCGGCGTGGTGCTGGCCTATGGCGCGACCCAGGAGGGCCAGCAGCCGGCCCTGAACGGCGAGCGCTGCCTGCCGGCGTTCGAAAAGTTCCATGGATTCACCATGGATTCGCCCGAAATCGGCTTTTTTTCCGAACATCTGGTGGCAGACGCCGACCATTCCAGCCGCCAGCTCACACTGGTGGAAAAGCTGATCACGTCCGAGGAATTGCGCGTGCGCGCGCTTGAAATCGCCGAGATCGCCGTCAAGACCCGCTGGGCCTGCGTCAGCGAAACCCACCGGACGGAGGTATTGGGACAGTCCGATCCGCTGCCCCCCGGTCTCGCCGCCTGAGGGCGCGTGACCGAAAATTCCGCCCCGGGGGCGCCGGGCGACGCGGTTCGCCTCGGTCCCCGCATGCTGATCCTGTTGATTTCGTCGCTGGTCGCCGTCGGCGCGCTGGCGATCGATCTCTACATCCCGTCCTTCCCGGCCATGGCGGCCGATCTCGCCGCCGATCCGACGCGGGTCGAACTCACCATGGGCGCGTTCCTGATGGGCTACGCCCTGTCCCAGCTTGTCTATGGGCCGCTCTCCGATCGGTTCGGACGTCGTCACGTGCTGCTGCTCGGCATGGTGATCTTCGTTCTCTCCAGCTTCGCATGCGCCTTCGCGCCCGATGTGGACACTCTGATCGCGCTCAGGTTTCTCCAGGCATTCGGCGCGTGCGCCGGACCGGCGGTGGGCCGCGCCCTGGTGCGCGATCTCTACGAGCTGGAACAGGCGGCGCGGGTGTTCGCCTATATAGCCATGGTGATGATCATCGTGCCGATTTTGGCACCGCTGCTGGGCGCCTGGTTCGAGATCCTTTTCGGCTGGCGCGCCCATTTCGCTTTCATGACGCTGGCCGGAATGCTCCTGCTGGCCGCCTCATACGCCTGCCTGGGCGAGACCAACCGGTTTCGTGATCCGACCGCGACACGGCCGGCCCAAATGGCGCGCAACTATTTCGAGTTGCTGAGCAATGCGCGATTCATGGGTTATTCGCTTTCCATCGCTTTTGCGTTCGCCGGGGTATTCGCCTTCGTAACCGCGTCGTCGTTCGTGCTGATCGAGCTGCTGGCGCTCGATCCCAGGGTATACGCCTTGCTGTTCGGACTGACCGCGATGGGCTACGCGGCGGGATCTTATCTGTCGACCCGCCTGATCCCGAGAATCGGCTTCGATGCGACGATATTTCTCGGCGGCGCGATCTTTCTGGTCTCGGCGGTGGTCATGCATGGGCTTGCCGTCGGCGGCATATTCAACGCGACCGCGATCTGCGTGCCGATGACCGCCCTCAGCATCGGCAACGGCATGATGATCCCCAACTGTCAGGCCGGCGCGATCGCGCCGTTTCCCCGAATGGCTGGCGCGGCCGCCGCCATGATGGGGTTCATGTCCATGGGCGGCGCCGGGATCGGCGGCGCGTTGGTCGCGCGGTTTCATGACGGCACGCAATTGCCGATGACGTTCGCCAGCCTGATCGGCGGGATCGGGATGGTGATGGTTTTTTACGGGCTGGTCTGGCGCCGCCGCGCCGCCGTTGCCGCCGCCGGAAGTTAGCGCGGCAGGCTGCCGCCTTCTTCGTGCCCGGCTTCGCGCCCGGGTTCACGCAAGCGTTGTCCGGCGACCGGCAAGCGCCGCGCCGGGCGGCCTTTCAGGGCATCGCGCATGAAACTCCGCCACAACCGCGCCGGCATGCCGCCGCCGGTGACGCGGCGCATCGGTCGGTCGTCGTCATTGCCGACCCAGACCCCGGCCACCAGATCGGCGGTATAGCCGATGAACCAGGCGTCGCGGGAATCCTGGCTGGTTCCGGTCTTGCCGGCGGCCGGGCGGCCGATCCGCGCATTGCGTCCGGTGCCCGACGCGATCACGCCCCTCAGCATGTCGTTGAGGGCGGTCACATGTCGCGGTGCGATGACCGCGCCGCCGCCGGACCCTTCGCGGCGGTACAGCACGTCACCCGCGGAATCGCGAATTTCCAGGATTCCATACGGCCAGACGGCGCGGCCGCGATTGGTCAACGCACCATAGGCGGCGGTGAGTTCAAGCAACGAAACCTCGGACGCACCGAGGGCGAGGCTGGGATGGGATTTCAACGGGCTGGTTATGCCGAGCCGGCGCGCCGCCGCGATCACGTTGGCGCGTCCGGCGCGTTCGCTGATTTTCACGGCGACCGTATTCAGCGATTTGGCCAGTGCGCGCTTCACGGTGATCTTGCCGCGAAACTTGCCGTCGTAGTTGCGCGGCCACCATCCATCGACGGTGATCGGTTCATCGATGATTCGCTCGTTCGGGCCGATCCCGGCCTCCAGCCCCGCGAGATAGACGAACAGCTTGAACGCCGAGCCGGGCTGACGGCGCGCCTGGGTGGCGCGATTGAACTGGCTGGTTCCGTAATCGATGCCACCAACCAGCGCACGCACCGCGCCGTCGGGCGCCAGCGCGACCAGGGCCGCCTGGGACGCCCGACCGCGCTTGCCTTCGCGTTTCACGGCCTCGGCCAAGCGCCGTTTCGCCGCCTTTTGCAAACGGGGCTCCATCGTGGTGACGACAATGAGATCTCGCCCGCCGCCGCCGACGAAGCCCCGAGCGCGGTCCAGCACCCAGTCCGCGAAATAGCGCGGCGCCGGGCCCAGCCGGTGGCGATAGCGCGGTGGCCGGCGCGCCGCGCGTTTCGCTTCCCGCGCGGTCAAAAAACCAGCGCCTTCCATTGCGCCCAGCACGATTTTCGCGCGCGCTGTCGCCGCTTTCGGGTTGTTCAGTGGCGAGTAGCGCGACGGCGCTTTCAACAGCCCGGCCAGAACCGCGGCCTCGGCCAGCGTCACGTCGCGCACCGATTTTCCGAAATAACGCCGCGCGGCGGCTTCCATCCCGTAGGTCGCCGAGCCCAGATAGACCCGGTTGGCGTAAATCGCGAATATCTGCTGTTTTGAAAAGCGGGCTTCCAGCCAGAACGCGGCCAGCAATTCCTGCACTTTTCGGCGGATGGTGCGCTCCGGCGAAAGAAACAGATTCTTGGCGAGCTGCTGGGTGAGAGTGCTGCCACCCTGGCGAACCGAGCCGGAGCGCAAATTGGCGATCATCGCGCGCGCCACCGCCCACGGATCGAAGCCGGCATGGTCGAAGAAACGACGATCCTCGGTCGCCACCACGGCCTGAATAAGATGCGGCGGCAGATCGTCGAAGGCGATCGGCCCGCCATGGGATTGCCCGTATCGGGCCAGTACGGCGCCGTTCTCGGCGACCAATGTCACGGAAGGCCGCCGGCCCGGCGTTTCGAGACGGCTGATATCGGGCAGGTCCCAGCCATACCAGGCGGCCACGCCGACGAGCCCGAGCGCCAGCCAGACCGCCGCGATGAGCGCGTATTTGGCCGTGCGCCCGGCGAATTGCCAGCCTGTACGCGGCGGTGACGTTTTCGGGCGTTTTTCCTTTTTGCCGCCCTTACTGGTTTCCTTAGCCATCCAATTGCGATAGTGGGTACGCGTAAGATTCGAGTGCTATTACCAATGTTCGGGGAAGGCAAGCGAATGATCAACGTTCGCCCGGCGGAAAGCGACGACGCCGAAGCCGTTGCTCAAATGGCGCGCGCGCTCAGCCTCGCCGATGGCGGCCGCCCGTCGCGCTTCACGGCTGAAAATTTTCAGCAGGACGGCTTTGGCGCGAAGGCGGCTTTCCACGCGATGATCGCCGAATATGGCGGCGAAATCGCCGGTTATGCGATCACCTGTCCGGGTTACGACACCGACAGCGCGACGCGCGGCGTGTATCTGGCCGATCTTTATGTGGACGCCGCGTTCCGGCGGCGTGGCGTTGGCCGCGCGCTGGTCGTCGGCGTCGCCGCCCACAATCGCCAGCATGGCGCGCACTGGATGTTCTGGTCGGTACTGAAACGCAACCGCGCGGCGCGCCGGTTTTACAAGAAGCTGGCGGTCGAACTAAAAGATGTGGTGGTGTGCGCGGCATTCGGGCAGTCGTTCGACGCGCTTGCCGAAAAAGCGCCGTGACCGCCGGCGTCAGACGTCGAGATTGACCACCTTGAGCGCGTTGGTCTGGATGAATTCGCGTCTGGGTTCGACGACGTCGCCCATCAGTGTGGAAAACATTTTCTCCGCGTCGTCGCCGTGATTCACCTTGACTCGCAACAGACGGCGCATATTCGGGTCGAGCGTGGTTTCCCAGAGCTGATCCGGGTTCATCTCGCCGAGGCCTTTATAGCGCTGGATGCCGACCCCCTTGCGGCCCAGGGCCAACACCGCATCAACCAGCCCGACCGGCCCGGTAATCCGGGATTCCTTGTCCTTCGTTTTCAATGTGGCGGGACGGCTGTATACGCGTTGTAACTCCGGCGCCATTCCGTCGAGACGGTGCGCCTCGGCGCTCCGCATCAGCGCGCCGTCGACGGCGTGACGCTCTGTAACGCCGCGCAGCGTACGGGAAAAGGCGAACCCGTCGCCGTCGATCGTCTCGGCGGTCCAGCCACGCTCGGTCTCGGGCGCGAGCCCGTTAAGCCGGCGCGCAATGGCGTCGGCAACCTGTTCGGCCTGCTCGGGCGACGCCAGCAAATCCGGCTTGAAGGCGCCCAGGATCGCGGCCTGCTCCGCGACCTCGGTATTCGATAAGCGGCGGATCAGCGGCATCATCAGGCGTTTGGCGGCCAGCGCCTGGTCGACGGTATCGCGCAAATCGGCGCCGGCGATGCGGGCGCCTTCGGAGATTTCCAGCACACAATCCTTGGTGCCGGCCTCGATCAAATAGTTGTCGAGTTCGCCGTCATCCTTGAGATAGACGCCGCCATCGCCTTTCTTGGCGCGGTAAAGGGGCGGTTGCGCGATATACAGATGCCCGCGCTCGATGATCGGGGCCATTTGGCGGAAGAAAAACGTCAGCAGAAGCGTGCGGATGTGACTGCCGTCGACATCGGCGTCGGTCATGATGATGATCTTGTGATAGCGCAGTTTCTCGATGTTGAAATCCTCGGGACCAATGCCGGTGCCGAGCGCCGCGATCAGGGTGCCGATTTCGGCCGAGCCCAGCATCTTGTCGAAGCGCGCCCGCTCGACATTGAGAATTTTTCCCCTGAGCGGCAGGATCGCCTGGTTGCTCCGGTTGCGCGCCTGCTTGGCGGAGCCACCGGCCGAATCACCCTCGACGATGAACAGTTCCGATTGCGCCGGGTCGCGTTCCTGACAGTCGGCCAGCTTGCCGGGCAGCGTGGAAATATCGAGCGCGCCCTTGCGCCGCGTCAGTTCCCGGGCCTTGCGCGCGGCCTCGCGCGCGGCGGCTGCCTCGACCACCTTCGCGACTATTCTGCGAGCCTCTCCGGGATGTTCCTCGAACCATTGGCCGAGCTGTTCGCCGACCACGCTTTCCACGATCGGGCGGACCTCGGACGAGACCAGCTTGTCCTTGGTTTGTGACGAAAATTTCGGATCCGGCACTTTCACCGACATCACGCAGGTCAACCCCTCGCGCGCGTCATCGCCGCTCAGCGTGATCTTCTCCTTCTTCGATATCCCGGCGGATGTCGCATAGGCGTTGACGGTACGCGTTAGCGCACCGCGAAAGCCCGCAAGATGCGTGCCGCCGTCGCTTTGAGGGATCGTATTGGTGAAGCACAGCATGGTCTCGTGATAGCTGTCGGACCATTCCAGCGCGACTTCGACGGTAATGCCGTCAACTTCTCCGGTGATGGCGATCGGCGGCGTGAACAGCGGCGTCTTTCCCTCATCCAAATGGGTGACGAAGGCCTCGATGCCGCCTTCGTACTGCAACTCGATCACATTGGGCTCGACACCGCGCGCGTCGGTCAACACCAGCAGCACGCCGGAATTCAGGAACGCGAGTTCGCGCAGCCGGTGTTCCAGCGTTGAAAAGTTGAAATCCGTCATGGTGAAGGTCTCGGGCGACGGCGAGAAGGTGATCTCGGTCCCGGTGAGGTCTCCAGCGTCGCCGACCTCGGCCAACGGGGCCTCCGCGACCCCGTCGACGAACCGTATGAGATGTTCCTTGCCGGCGCGCCGGACGCGCAGGTCCAGCGAATTTGAAAGCGCGTTGACCACGGATACGCCCACGCCGTGGAGTCCGCCCGACACCTTGTAGGAGTTCTGGTCGAACTTCCCGCCGGCGTGAAGCTGGGTCATGATGACTTCGGCGGCGGAAATGCCCTCTTCTTCGTGAATTTCCACCGGAATGCCGCGCCCATCGTCGGAAACCGTGACCGTGCCGTCGCCGTTCAGCGTGACCTCAATACGATTGCAGTGACCGGCGAGCGCCTCGTCGATGGCGTTGTCGACGACCTCATAGACCATATGATGCAATCCGGAACCATCGTCGGTATCGCCGATATACATGCCGGGCCGCTTGCGCACGGCCTCCAGTCCCCGCAAAACCTTGATGGAATCGGCGCCATATTCTTCATCGGGAAGATTGGGCTGCGGCACGTCCGCGGGAGGAGTCATGTTGTGCTCCGGTTGATCAATCCAGTTTCGCCCAAGGGCGTTTCAATCGGCATTTCATTCCACTACCGTAACGGCGGCGTCGGCGACGCGAAAACGCTGGGCGCGGGCGCCGAGTGGCGCAAACACATCAAGATCGGTGCCCGTCATCCAGGTCTGCGCGCCGATGTCGCAGATTTCGTCGAACAAGGCTTCGCGACGTTCAGCGTCGAGATGGGCCGCGACCTCGTCCAGCAGCATTAGCGGCGCGGCACCGCGTTCAAGCGATTGCAGCCGCGCGTTGGCGAGCACGATACTGATCAGCAGCGCCTTTTGTTCACCGCTCGAGCAGCGCGCCGCCGGAATATCCTTCGCCATGTGGCGGCAAAGCAGGTCGCTGCGGTGGACGCCAAACGTGGCGCGACCGGCATCTGAGTCACGCGGGCGTGTTTCAGCCAAGCGCAGGCGGAATGAATCTTCCACATCCAGAGCCGACATGCCGTCGAACCATTCCTCGACATCTCCTTCGATCGACAGTCCAGCCACCGGGAACGGGCCGGCCCCAAGCGCGCAAGCGGCATTGAGCCGTGCGATGAAAGCGAGCCGGGCGGCGGCGGCGGCGACACCGTGCCGCGCCATACGGTCCTCCAGCGCGGCCAGCCAGGCCGGGTCCGGCGCGCCGCGGAAGCGGCCGTCGCGCAGCAACCGCGCGCGCTCGCGCATCGCGCGCTCATACTGGGACAGGCGCTCGGCATGGGCCGGATCGAAGCCATAAATCAGCCGGTCGAGAAAGCGCCGCCGGTCGGAGCGCCCGTCCGAGAACAGGCGATCCATTTCCGGCGTCAACCAGGGCGCGCTGATGCGCTCGCCCAGCGCGGTCTGGCTTCGCGCTTCATTGCCGTCGATCTTCACGACCCGTCGCCGCGGCGCGCCGTCTTCGCCGGGCGCCAGACCGGTGCCGATCTCGAGCGTCTCACCGCCGACCGAGAGCGAAGCCGCGACCGCCCAGGGAGCGCCTGGCCCATCGGCGGCGCCGGGTTCACGCCGGCTGGCCTCGTGGAGCCGCGCCCGCCGCAGGCCGCGCCCCGGAACCAGAAACGACAACGCTTCCAAAAGGTTGGTCTTGCCCGCGCCATTCGCGCCGGCGAGCACCACGGGGCTTTCGCCGATTTCCAGGCGCAGTGCTTCGTAACAGCGGAAATCGGTCAGAACGAGCCGCTTCACCGCAATCCGAGCCGCCGACGACGCTTCGGCCGACATTTCGGACGTCAATGAATAAAGACCAGCCAGCGCCGTCGCCCCTAAACCCGCATCGGCATCAAAACATATAACGCGCCGGGGTCCGCGGCATCGCGAACCAGCGTCGGCGAGGCCCCGTCGGAAAGCATGAAACGCGCGCCCTCGCCTTCAATCTGTTGTGTAATATCAAGCAGATAGCGAGAGTTGAAGCCGATTTCAAGTGGCCCGTCTGAATAGTCGACCTCGATTTCCTCCGATGCGCTGCCGGTCTCCGGACTGGTCGCCGAAAGCACCAGGCTGCCCTGGTCCAGCGACAGTTTTACCGCCCGCGTCTTTTCGGTCGATATGGTCGACACCAGATCAACGGCCTGCGCGAATTTCTCGCGATCAACCTGAAGCGCCTTGTCGTTGGCGAAGGGAATCACGCGATCATAATCGGGGAACGTGCCGTCAATGAGCTTCGATGTGAGCACCACCCCATCGAACGCGAAGCGAATTTTTGTATCGGACAGCGAAATCTCCACATCGCCCCCGACCTCGTCGATCAGCTTGCGCGCTTCATTGACCGTCTTTCTCGGGACAATCACGCTCGGGATTTCCTCGGCGCCGCTGGGCAACGGCATTTCGACCCGCGCCAGCCGGTGTCCGTCCGTCGCCACCACGCGCAGCACCCTGGTGCCATCGCTGTCGGCGGGATGCAGATATATGCCGTTCAGGTAGTAGCGCGTTTCCTCGGTCGACATGGCGAACCGGGTGCGATCGATCAGCCCGCCCAGCGCCTCGCCCGAAAGGGTGAAGCCGTGCGGCAAGTCACCGTCGGCCATGACCGGGAAATCCTCGCTCGGCAAGGTCGCGAGCGTGAGCTTCGACCGGCCGGAACGGATCATCAACTGGTTTTCGCCGCCGCTGCCGATTTCGATCTGCGCACCTTCCGGCAGTTTGCGCACGATATCGTACAGGGTATGCGCGGACACGGTGGTCGCGCCGTCCTGGGTCACGTCGCCGGGAAGATTTTCCACGATCGCAATGTCCATGTCGGTCGCGGTCATGCCAAGCATCCCGTCACGCGCGCTCAACAGCACGTTGGACAAAATCGGGATGGTGGTGCGACGTTCGACGACGCCATGCACATGCGCCAGCGACTTCAGCAGTGAGCTGCGTTCGATGGTCAGTTTCATGGTTTCAAGCTGCCGCTGTTATGGGCTGAAAATATGGTTTCGGGAGGTTACGAAGCCCCTTCGCGCGCCGCGACAAGACGAGAATTCACTTCATCGATTCCACGGTTCGCGAGACGGTCCCCAACCACCCATTCGCAGTACGGAGATTATAGCACAAGCCGTTGGATTCCGAACAGGTTTCGGACCCGATTTATAACAGATTTAGAGCGAATCAGCGGCGATTCGCGAGCCGGTCAGGCTTCCAGCATGCGGCGCAGCAATTCGACGTCTTCGGAGAACGTCGCATCGGTCGAGCGCAACTCGTCGATCTTTTTTACCGCGTGCATGACCGTGGTGTGGTCCCGCCCGCCGAATTTGCGGCCGATTTCCGGGAGCGAGCGCGTCGTCAGTTGTTTCGCCAGATACATGGCGACCTGCCGCGGCCGGGCGACGGCGCGCGAGCGGCGCGCGGAATGCATGTCGGCGATCCGGATATTGAAGTGCTCGGCGACGCGCTTTTGGATCTCCTCGATGGTTACCCGGCGGTCATGGGCGCGCAGCAGGTCGTGCAACACTTCCTGGCAGCTTTCCATCGTGATCTCACGGCCGACCAGCGTCGCGTTCGCCACCACCCGGTTGAGCGCGCCTTCGAGTTCGCGCACGGACGTGGTGATCTTATGGGCGAGAAACTCCAACACCTTGGTCGGGATTTCGGTGCCGAGCTGTTCGGCCTTGGATTGCAGAATTCCGACCCTGAGCTCGTACGTCGTGGCGTGAATATCGGCGACCAGCCCCCAGCCAAGACGCGAGCGCAGCCGTTCCTCCATGCCTTCCAGATCAGACGGCGATTTGTCCGCCGAGACGATCACCTGCCGGTTATTGTCAACCAGGGCATTGAAAGTATGGAAAAATTCCTCCTGGGTAGATTCTTTTCCATTGATAAACTGGACATCGTCGATCATCAGAACATCGACCGACCGAAAGCGTTCCTTGAACGCCATCGTGTCTTGGAACCGAAGCGCGCGAATAAAGTGATACATGAACTTTTCGGCCGACATATAGGCGACCTTGCGTTCGGGCTGGCGCGTGCGGATATGCCAGGCGATGGCGTGCATCAAATGGGTCTTGCCGAGCCCGACGCCACCGTACAGGAACAGCGGGTTGTAGGCCGCGGTCGATGAATCCGCGACGCGGCGCGCGGCGGCATAGGCAAGCTCGTTCGGCTTGCCGACCACAAAATTCTCGAAAACGAATCTCGGATCGAGCGCACCGCCGAATTCGTCCACGTCGGCGGCGCGCGGGGCGGCGCCGGATGCCTCAACCTCTCTGATCGCGGACGCCGGAGCGCCGCTTTCGCGTCGCGCGACTTGCACCCGCGCGGGCTGAGCCTGGATTACGATATCGAGCGAATCGACCGAAGGGTCCTCGTCCATCCACAACTCGCGAATACGGTCGCCGTAATGGCCGACGACCCAGTCGCGCATGAAACGCGTGGGAACCGCGACACGAACGGTCCCGCTGGCGACGTCGAGCAGAGTTAGCGGTTTTAGCCAGCTTTTATATGCCGATTCGCCAACCTCGGCCCGAAGCACGCCGCGAACGCGCGCCCAGTTCGCCGCTACACCTGGTTCCAAAGCCCCACGCGCCATGGTCAACAACCTTCCGCCCGGCACGCCGGGGATTCATCACACAAAGATCGAAGACCCACCATCGTGGTCTCGCCACGCCGATTTTTCGAATGCCTTAGATCAGTCCCTTTAATCGCCATGCCCGAGAAATCCTCACATACGGCCGACCCCGTTTCGCCGGGATTCGCCACGGACTTCTGGTTCATTGAATGCCCCCTGCCTGCCGATTTATTTTTCGCCGTCGGCGAAATATCGGCCCATTACATATCGGTTACTTAGCAAATCTCGTTGAATACAGACCGCGATATAGTCTGCTAAGCCCCTGACCGCAATGATGAAGTAAAATTTGCCTTTTTTATTTTGGAAACGGGTCCCCTAACCGTTTCGACAGGTTCCAATGTAACGACCACTGAACGGGCTGGCAATGGGTCCGAACAGAGAACGTAAAAAAAAATTCGGCGACAGAGGCGAATCCGACACACTGGTGGACCAAAAAAAACGCCGCGGGCAAATCCGCGGCGTCTGATTTTCGGGGCGCGTTAGCGCCGAGGCGTGGCTTACGACAACCCCTTGATACGGGCGGAAAGCCGCGAAATCTTTCGCGATGCGGTGTTGCGATGCATCACTCCGTGACCCACGCCGCGCATGATTTCGGGCTGGGCTTCTTTCAAGGCCTGCTGCGCGGCGGACTTGTCGCTGCCCTCAATGGCGTTCTCGATCTTGCGGATGAAGGTCCGAACCCGGCTGACGCGCGCGTGGTTTACTTCGGTGCGTCGTCCATTGCGTCGGACGCGTTTCTTCGCCGATTTAGTATTCGCCATTACAAGGGCCCATAAAAGTGACGGACAAAAGAGGGTGCGTTTTTAAGGCCGTAGAGCGCCAGGGTCAAGCGGTTCCGCATAGTCGGGACATGTGGTTCAACGCCCCCCGAATTTGGGCGGGCGCTTGTCGATGAAGGCGGCCATGCCCTCCTTCTGATCGTCGGCGCCGAAACACGCCTGGAACAGCCGGCGCTCGAACCGGATACCTTCGTTCTGAGGGATTTCATTGGCGCGGTTGATCGATTCCTTGACCATCATCGCGACCGGTGGAGACATATCGGCGATGCGTTGGGCCGCCTTGATGGCCTCCTCCATCAATTCCGCAACCGGAACGATACGGCTGATCAAGCCGGCGCGCTCAGCCTCTTCGGCATCCATCATGCGACCGGTAAGGCACATTTCCATCGATTTCGCCTTGCCGACCGCATGGGTCAGACGCTGGGTGCCGCCCAAACCCGGAGGAATGCCGAGCGTGATCTCGGGTTGGCCGAATTTCGCGTTGTCGGCCGCGATGATGAAATCGCACATCATCGCGAGTTCGCAGCCGCCGCCCAGCGCAAAGCCGGCGACAGCGGCGATGACCGGCTTGCGACACTCACCGAGACGTTCCCAATTCGTGGTGATGAAATCCGACGTGTAAGTTTCCGGCCATTCGTTGCTCTGCATTTCCTTGATGTCGGCGCCGGCGGCGAAGGCCTTTTCCGAGCCGGTGACGACCAGTGCGCCGATCTTGTCATCCGCCTCGAATTCGTCGACCGCGTCGCTGATTTCGGTCATCACGGCGGCGGAAAGCGCGTTCAGGGCCTTGGGCCGATTGATGGTGATGGTGCCGACGCCGCCCTGTCGCTCAACGATTATATTTTCAAATGCCATGGGAATTCTCCTCCAACCCCGCGTTCCATCGCGAGATATCCGTTGTATTGCCGTTAACGGGGTGACAACGCAAAACGCACGGTCAGCCCATCTGTCTCCTTGGTAAATTCGAGCCGCAAGATTTCGCCCTCGCGGCTAAACCGGTTCGGTCGGGTCGTTTTCCAACCGAGTTGCGGCAGCGCGCGCCCGTAATAATCCAGCACGGCGGGCCGCGCCACGTTTCCTTTCGCGAACATCGTCACGATCCGGCCTCTTGGATTATCGAATACCAGCCCAGCCTCGACAATTTCCGTCAGCCCGGTCATCAGCGGCATGTCCTCGACGAGGCTGAAAAATCTCTCGGCGGCCGTGCCCCGCACGGCCGGCGCCATGCCCAGGGCAAAGCCAAGAACCAGCCATTTCGCAGTTCTGCTTGATCGGAGGAATTTCAGCATGGCACGCCTATTAAATCAGCGCTGTCGTTTCGCACAATAGAAAGTCGAACGGCCCGCCTGAACGATCCGCCGGACCGATTCGCCGCAATCACAGCCGGGACAAGCCTCGCCCTCGCGACCGTAGACCTTGAAGCGATGCTGGAAATAACCAAGCTCTCCCGACGGCGCGACATGATCACGCAAGGTCGAGCCGCCGGCGGCGATAGCGTCCGCAAGAACCTCGCGAATTGATTTCGCGAGCCGTTCCGCGCGCGCGCCCTGGACTGTCGCCGCTTTGCGCCTGGGCGACAACCCGGCCATGAACAGCGCCTCGCAGACATAGATGTTGCCGAGTCCCGCGACATTACGCTGATCAAGCAGAGCGGACTTTATCGGCGTATTGCGCCCGGCCAGCCGTTCGGCCAGCACGCGCCCGGTAAAATCCTCACCGGTGGGTTCGGGACCCAAGTGGGCCAACATCGGGTGACGTGCAAGCTCGTCTTCGCTGGTCAGCGCCATCAGCCCGAACCGGCGCGGGTCGGCAAACCGGATCAGCGTACCGTTCCCGACCTTGAAAACGACATGTTCATGCTTGCCGTCGGGGCCCGGAGGTCCGCCGCGCCCGGATACATCGTCGATTATCATGCGCCCCGACATGCCCAGGTGAACGATCAACACCGTTCCGTCATCGCAATGAATGAGCAGATATTTCGCGCGTCGGTCGAGTCGCGAAATCACGCGTCCAGCCAGCGCATCGGCGAACCCGTCGGGCAGCCGCACGCGCAAATCGGCGCGGTTGACCCGTACATGGGCAAAGGGCCGGCCTTCCATAACGGTGGCCAGGCCGCGTCGTACGGTCTCGACTTCGGGTAACTCGGGCATATGCGCTCATGGTAGCGCCACATGCGGCGGCGCGCTATCTTTGCCGAACATGGCAAGTACTTCCGACGACGAGCCGGCCGAGAGCGTCAAATTCGGACATCGGCGGGTGGACGCGGACGCGCATCCCGGCATGGTGCGCGAGGTATTCGATTCCGTCGCCGGCCGCTACGATTTGATGAACGATCTGATGAGCGGCGGACTGCACCGGCTGTGGAAGTCGGCGCTGCTGGATTGGCTGAATCCCAGGGACGGCATGGCCCTTGTCGATGTCGCGGGCGGAACCGGCGATATCGCATTCGGATTTCTCTCACGCGCGCCGGGGGGAGGCGCGACGATCTGCGACATCAACACCGAAATGCTCTCGGTCTGCGCCGATCGCGCCCTCGACCGGGGGCTGGTCACGGGCCTGTCGCTGGCGTGCGCCAATGCGGAGCAATTACCGGTGGCGTCGCGCACCGCCGATTGCTGCACCATCGCCTTTGGATTGCGCAACGTCACCCATCGCGGGCGCGCGCTGGCCGAGATGCACCGGATCTTGCGACCGGGAGGCCATTTCCTATGCCTCGAATTCAGCCACCCGGTGCTGCCGCTGCTGCGCCCACTCTACGACCTTTATTCGTATCGTGTTCTGCCGGCGCTTGGCGCGCGGGTTGCGGGAGACCGAGACGCTTATTCATATCTTGTTGAAAGCATTCGCGAATTTCCCGACCAGGAAACGTTGGCCGGTGAAATGCATGACGCCGGTTTCGCCAACGTGATCTATCGCAACCAATCCGGCGGAATTGTCGCGATCCACTCCGGCTGGCGCGTCTGAATAATGTTCCGCGCATTTCGCAACATCGGCCGGTTGCTGACAATTTTGCGCACACTGGCGCGCCATGACGCGCTCGCGGCGCTTGGGGTCGCACCGGGATTCTCCGCGCGTCTCGCACTGCGCATACTGGCGGGATCGCGCCTAAAGGGTGTTGCTTCGCTTCCCGCCGGAGAGCGGCTCGCGCTTGCCCTTCAGGCGCTGGGGCCGGCCTTCATCAAGCTCGGCCAGGCGCTTTCGGTGCGGTCCGACCTGATCGGTGAGGAAGTCGCCGAAGACTTATCCGCCTTGCAGGACCGATTGCCGCCTTTTTCCGGGGACGAAGCGCGGCGCACGATAGAATTGGAGCTCGGGAGGGAGATGGACGAGCTGTTCGCCTCCTTCGACGATACGCCGGTCGCGGCGGCGTCCATCGCCCAGGTCCACCGCGCCACCACGACCGAAGGCGCCGAGGTCGCGGTCAAGGTGCTGCGGCCCGCAATCGAGATCGCATTCGCGCGCGACATGGACTTGCTGGCCTGGCTCGCGGAAATCGCGGAGTGGTGGCGCCCCGATCTGCGCCGCCTGAAACCGGTCGAAATCGTGGAGACATTGGCGACCACGGTCGAGATCGAGATGGATCTCCGTTTCGAGGCGGCGGCGGCCGACGAGCTGCGCCAGAATTTCGCCGACGAAGCCAAATTTCAAGTGCCGCTGGTTGACTGGCCACGTACCGCGCGCCGGGTGCTGACCACCAGCTGGGTGGACGGTATCCCGATCGACGAACGCGCGGCGCTGGAAGAAGCCGGCCATGACCTTTCAGCGATCGTCGCCAATACCGCGAAGGTGTTCTTTCTCCAGGTCTTCCGCGACGGCTTCTTTCATGCCGATCTGCACCCGGGAAACCTGTTCGTCGATGCCGACGGCGCGGTCAACGCGGTGGATTTCGGCATCATGGGCCGGCTCGACAAGCGCACGCGGCAATATCTGGCGGAGATGCTGCTGGGGTTCCTGACCGGCGATTACCGACAAGTCGCGGAAGTTCATGTGCGCGCCGGCTATATTCCAGCCGACCAGTCGGTGGACGCCTTCGCGCAGGCGGCGCGATCCATAGCCGAGCCGATCCTGGGCCTGCCGCTTGAAGATATTTCCCTGGCCCGGCTGCTGGCCCAGCTTTTCCAGGTCACCGAAAAATTCAAGATGGAGGCGCAGCCGCAGCTTCTGCTGTTGCAAAAGACCATGCTGGTGGCCGAAGGCGTCGGGCGCCGCCTGCACCCGGAGATCAACATGTGGGAACTGGCGCGGCCGCTAATCGAGGATTGGGTGGTCGAGAACATGGGCCCCGAGGCGCGCATTCGCGACACGGTCGGCGACGTGCTGCGTGGGCTGGGGCGCCTGCCGGCCTTGTTGGCGGATATGGAGGAAACCGTCGAGGAGATGGCGCGCGGAGGGCTCAAACTGCATCCCGACACGGTGCGCGCGGTCGCCGAAGCGCAGCGCGCGCGTCGACGGACCTGGCCGTTCTGGGCCGGTGCGGCGGTGGTCGTGATTTTGATCGCGGTCCTTGCCGGGCGCATGTAGCGGTTTTCGCGTTTGCCCGGCGCGGCACCGTGGCGTTAATCGGTGGAATATGTTAGGTGGCGAAAGCGGGCGACATCCCGTGCGAATATTGCCAATGCCCGGAAAATCGCCGATGAATTTTTACAAGTGACACGACGACTTCATAACGGTCATGTGCTCGGTTTCGCGGCGGCGCTGGCGCCGGTTGTCGGGGTTTATGCCCCGCTGGCGCTGGCGGCGGGCGTGTTGATAATCGCGCTGTTTGCTGTGGCGACGCGCTTTGCGCGCGACCGGACCTGGCCCCGGCCGGCCCGTGCGCCGACCATCATCATCGCGCTTGCCGTTATCTGGTCGGCGACCAGCTTTATATGGTCGATCGATCCTTCGTTACTTTCCATCGTGAAACTGGCGCGGCTCGCCGCGCTGTTGCTGGCCGGGCTCGTGCTGGTCGATTGCGCGCGCGCGATGCGACCCGAGGAAGTCCGGATCTTCGAGAAATGCATGTTCTTCGGCTTTGGATTGGCGATCGTTGTCCTGGTCGTCGACCTAACCACCAACGCCCTGATATTGCGGTCGTTCATCGGAAAATCCGGTGAGTGGGGCGGGGTTTCCTTCCGGTACAATCGCGGCACGACGGTCATGGCATTGATGCTGTGGCCGGTCGTGCTCGCCGCCACACGACGGTCCCTTTGGCTGGCGGCCGCGATCTGGGCGGGAACATTTGCAGTCATCGCCTTATTCGACAGCAACGCGGCGAAGCTCGGCGTGCTCGGCGGCGGCCTTTGTGTCGCGCTAAGCGGCTTTTCGCCCCGCCGCATGGCCTCTTTCGCCGCGGCGGGAATCGTCGCGGTGATGCTGGCCACGCCGTTTTCTCTGGGCTGGGTGAACGCGATAAAAGAGGCGCCCATCGGCACCCTGCCAATCCCCAATTCCTCGCATCACCGCCTTCTGATCTGGAAATTTACCGCCGATCGCATTGCCGAACGGCCCGTTCTCGGTTGGGGGTTCAATTCATCGCGCTCGATCCCCGGCAACAAAAAAGATATCGCGTTCGCCTCGCCGGCGCTGCCGCTTCATCCGCACAATGCATGGCTGCAGTGGACGCTCGAACTGGGCGTGGTCGGCGCCCTGCTCGGCGCCGCGATCATGGCCTGGCTGTGCCTGCGGGCGCGCGCCGAAGATTTCGACTGGCGCGAGACGGGTGCCACCCTGGGACTTGTCGTCGCGACGTTTCTGATTTCCGGCGTCGCGTACGGAATCTGGCAAAGCTGGTGGATCGGCACGATGTTTTTCGCGGCGTCTTTTCTCGCGGCGTCGGTGAAGCGGGATGCCGATGATTCGAGTTAACCCAGCCCGCGTTTCTCTATTTCGACCGCCACTGAAAACACGCCGCTAAAAGAAGATTCGCAGACTGAGGTTCACGAATACCGGATCCAGTGTCAGTTGAGCCGACTGCTGGTTGACCGTCACCTCGGTGTCGAACAGAAAGACATGTTTCGCCTCGACGCCAAGGGCGATGTCGTTGGCGATGAAATACTCGACCCCCGCGCCCACGGCGGCGACTGGCGTCGCCTCGAAGTCTCCCGTCACGCCGTTCACGCCGGCGGGAATACGCCGGTCGTTGAATTCGCCATAGCCGACCCCCGCGCCGAGCAGGGCGTAGGGAACCAGCTTGTCCCCGAGCATCGGATAGCGCGCGCGAAGCTGAACGATATTGGTCCATACCGAATATTCGACGACCTCGCCGACACCCGGCGTCGTCAACGCGGTCTACAGAAGAGAGGCTTCCAGCCGGCCGGGAAGCCCCTCCGCCGCCAATTCAAAACCCAGATAACGGTTAACGTTCAGCCCGAAGGCTAGGCCGCCGAAGAAGGTCGGCGTGCCGATTTGCGCATCGGGAACCGAATCGGGCTTGGTAAAGAAGGCGCCTCCGGCGCGTAGTGCGAAGTACCCCCTGAAATCGTCATTGTCGATTGCCGCGGCGCGCGCCGTCGGCTCCCGAGACGGCTTATCGAAGAAGACGCGTACGCCAATGGTGCCGATCAGCGCGCTGAAATCGAGGGGCGCGGACTGTCCCGCGAACTCGGCTTCGACATCGGCGATGTAATGCTTACCCTCGATACCCAGCGCGATGTTGTCAGTCACGAAATATTCGGCGCCGGCGCCCACGGAAGCAACGAAGACAGTTTCCCGGGGACCGTTGAAGGAGATTGCCGGCCTGCCCGAGACGCCACCCGCGTTCAGGAAATTCCGGTCATTATGTTCCCCGATACCGACGCCGGCGCCCATGATGAAATAGGGCGTCAGCCGATCACGCCAGAGCGGAAAACGCAGCCGGGTCTGGGCAAGCAGCGTCCACAACCCGTATTCCGCGATCTTCTCGCCGGTACTGGGTTGCACCAGCGCGGTTTCAATGAATCCGGCGGCCAGTTCGACGCCCCAGTGACGGTTGATGTTCATCCCGATCTCGCCCCCCTGGAAGCCTTCCAGCGCGGGGCTATCGAGCTCGACATTGGTAGAGTCATCGGGGTTGATAAAAATTGTCGTCCCGCCGCGCACCGTAAGATAATCGCGCAGACCATCCCGGTCGGCGGCCTGGGACTCGATTGAAATCGACAAAAGGGCCACGGCGACGGCAAGCCATAGGGCAACCCGAAGGAATCGCGCCCACATAATATCTTACGCCCCCTGATTCCACGATTTTCGCATTGGCCGCGAAAACGAGGCATGATTACCGCTTTGACCGTTCGTCACAACCCGGCGCGCCGAATTGACCCCCGGATAGGGCGGTGATAGCGTCGTTTGGCACGCGCGAGAAAGCGGGAGAGACGATCAATGACGCTTGGCGCGGTATCACCGATTAGCGGTGATACGGTCTGGACCCGAGACGCGTTCGCGAGTGACGATCGCTGGGTCCATCAATTGTCGCCGGCGGCCCTGGCCGATATCGATCGCGGCGTGCGCGCGGTGCGCGAAAGCGGACGCGCGCTCGACGATGTGACAAACACGGATTTCGCCCTTCCCGCCCTCGCCGCCGACTTTGCCGAGATCAATCACATTCTGGGACGCGGGCGTGGCTTCGTGCTGATAAAAGGCCTCTCGCCCGAACGCTATGGCGAGGATGAAATGGCCATAGCTTTGTGGGGCATTGGCACCCATTTGGGCGTCGGAGTCTCGCAGAGCTGGCGGGGCGACCGGCTCGGTCACGTCCGAAATATCGGCGAGACCGACCGTTATTACACCGCCGGCGGCGAAATCGAAATGCACATGGACCCGGTCGACGTGGTCGGATTGCTTTGCCTGCGCAAGGGGGTCAGCGGCGGGCTCAGCCGCATCGCAAGTTCGATGACGGTGCACAATATTATCCTCGCCGAACGACCCGATCTCATGGCTTCCCTGCGCGACGGATTTTTTTATAGCCGGCGAGAAGTCGACCGTGGCGGCGGCGGCGCGGTGGGCGCGGCGCGAATTCCCGTATTCGCCAAGTGGGACGGGATGCCGGTATGCCATTACCTGCCCATCGCGGTGCGCAGCGCGGCTGACCTGGAAGGCGTCGAGATGAGCGCGCTGGAGCGTGAGGCACTGGCTTTCGTCGATGAGGTCGCGCAACGGCCTGAAGTTTACCTGGAGATGGACTTCCAGCCCGGCGACATTCAGTTCCTGAACAACCGGGTGGTGCTGCACGCGCGTACCGATTATGTCGATCACGACCGTCCGGAACTGCGCCGCCATCTGCTGCGGCTTTGGCTGATGATGCCATCGTGGGCCGCGCTGCCCGAGAATATGCGCATGCACGGCGCCGGTGATCGTCTCGGTGGCGGTATCGCCAAGGCTGATACCAACGGTCCTTGATATTATAGTGTCTCGGTAGCGTCCATGGCGCTCCCCGCATCGGCAATCAGATCGGCGAATTCACTGAGATAGACCGCGCCTTTCACCGTGCGCTGGACCAGGACACTACGTTTATCCGTCTCGTCACGGGCGCGGCGGATAAAGCCCAGTTCGCTCAACCGGTCAAGCGCGCGGGTCACCGCGGGTTTGGATATCGCAAGCCCGGACGCGAGCCCGCGCACCGTATGCGGCGGCGGGATCGTATATATCGTCAACAGCATCGCCATCTGGCGGGCCGAAAGATCGGGGCCGTCGCGGCGTACGCTCTCGCCCAGCGCATCACGCCATAACTCAAGCGCCTCTTCCTGTCGTAACTGAACGGCCATGGGACGGCGATTTCATTTCGGCTTCGAACCAATGTGGCGGTTCTAACCCGATTTGCGTTTTCGACGCAAGCTCCCGCCGCCGCCGTAACGCTTTTCGATCAGGGCGTAGAGTGCGCGCATGGCCATCGCTTCGCCGCCGGCCGGCCGGCCGGGTCTGGCCGCTGCATTCCAGCCCATGATGTCGAGATGCACCCAGGGCGTTCCGTCGGGAACGAATTCCTTGAGATAAAGCGCCGCGGTGATCGCGCCGGCGAGACCGCCTTCGGAGACATTGTTGATGTCGGCGACCTTGCTGTCGAGCATGCGCCGGTAAGGCTGCCATAGCGGCATGCGCCACAACGGATCCGAAACCGCCGCGCCGTGTTCGAGCAGCTCGCCGGCCAGCTTGTCGTCATTGCAGAACAGGGCCGGAAGATCGGCGCCGAGCGCGACGCGCGCCGCGCCGGTCAGGGTTGCGCAATCGACGATCAGCTCCGGCTTTTCGCGCGCGCCCTCGGCCAGCGCATCGCACATCACCAGCCGACCCTCGGCGTCGGTATTGCCGATCTCCACCGTAATCCCCTTGCGGGTGCGGATCACATCGAGTGGCCGGAAAGCGTTGCCGGCGACGCTGTTCTCCACCGCCGGGACCAAGACACGCAGCCGTACGTCGAGCTTCGCGGCCATGATCATGTCGGCGAGGCCGAGCACATGCGCGGCGCCGCCCATGTCCTTCTTCATGCGCAGCATGCCGACGGCGGTCTTGAGGTCGAGCCCGCCGGAATCGAAACAGACTCCCTTGCCGACCAGCGTCACCTTGGGCGCGCGCGCCTTGCCCCAACGCAG